>JAEUQP010000759.1 GCA_016789645.1 Acidobacteriota bacterium
TCTTTTACAGATGATAAACACCACGTCGTAGACGATCGTCCCTTTGGCGGAGGCGATGGAATGGTGCTGAAACCGGAGCCGATTTTCCGCGCCATCGAAACCTTGCTGGTTGAAGATCAGCCCGATCCCGAACCCGGCGACGAGCAAAAGCGAACGGCAATCGTGTTGATGACTCCGCAAGGGCGCGTATTTTGCCACGCGGAAGCCGAACGACTGGCCAAAGAATGTTCGCGGATGGTTTTGTTGTGCGGGCGTTACGAAGGCGTTGACGAACGCGTGATTGAACATCTGGTGACGGACGAAATTTCCATCGGAGATTACGTGCTGACCGGCGGCGAAATTCCGGCGATGGTGGTGGTGGATGCGGTGACACGGTTGTTGCCGAATGTATTGGGGAGCGAAACGTCCGCGGTTCACGATTCGTTCAGTGCCGAAACCGGCGGGTTGCTGGATTATCCGCATTACACTCGTCCGGCAGAGTTTCGCGGTTGGCAAGTTCCCGAAGTCTTGATCGGCGGTCATCACGCTGAAGTGGCGAAGTGGCGACGCCGGGCGGCTTTGTTGAAAACTCTGCAGCGAAGACCGGAGTTATTGGAAAAAGCCGCATTGACGGAAGACGAACGGCGCTGGCTGGCCGAAATCGGCACAGAAAATTCGTAATTTAAGTTTTTGAAATTCTGAGATTGAGAGGTGATAGCAATGAATGCTTTGAGTAATGTTGAAAGTGCATATTTGAGAACTGATATTCCCGAGTTCATTCCCGGAGACACGATCCGCGTTCACGTGCGGATCAAGGAAGGCGAAAACAAAGAGCGGTTGCAGGCCTTTGAAGGCGTCGTCATTGCTCGCAGCGGCAGCGGCGTCCGTGAAACCATCACCGTCCGCAAAACTTCTTTCGGCATCGGCGTTGAACGCATTTTCCCGCTGAACGCGACGATCATCGGCCACATCGAAGTCGTCAAACGCGGTCGCGTCCGTCGCGCCAAGCTCTATTACCTGCGCGCCCTGCGTGGCAAAGCGGCTCGTATCCGCGAACGCGATACTCGCGTGACGGCTGCCAACAAAGCCGCCGCCAAAGCGGCCAAAGCCGCCGCTGGCAGCGCTGAATAAACCAGCCAACAGTGACCAGATCGAAAGCAAAAACCGGGAGCAATCGTGCCCCGGTTTTTGCCGTTCCTCACCTGGAAACTATCTCTCAGCTAATACAATCGTTGTCGGCGAAATCGTCGCTGATAAGCTTTGTCCCTTGCCCAAACAATATGCGCGGAGGCGGCCTTGCTTCGCTTTTTCTTGAGGTCATTGCCTCCAGTTGTGACCGCAACAGAATCGAGTTGTTATGTCTGAGCCTGCCAACGAAATTTCCACGACCGAATCGCCAACCGAAAATGGTTCTGGCGACAACCTGCTGCAACCTGGCCGATTGAAACTGATCGGGGCAATCAGCCTGGTTGGATGTTTGTTGATTTATCTTTTGCGACTGGACAGAGTCGTTGGGTTGTTTGTGGATGACGGCTGGTATGTCTTGCTCGCCAAATCCCTGGCGACCGGACAAGGGTATTCGCTCATCAATTCGCCGAGTTCGGGAATTTTGCCGCTGTATCC
>JAEUQP010000335.1 GCA_016789645.1 Acidobacteriota bacterium
TAAAATTATGGGTGCTCGGCGTAGAGCGCGCGAATGCGCGCTACAAATGCTTTTCTCATACGACGTGACTCGCCCACCGGTCGAAGAACTGGTTGAGACTTTCTGGGGGGAATTGGCGGAAGCGTCTGAAGAAGTTCGTGATTTCGCCAACGAATTGGCGGTAGGCACGATCACAAACCTCCATGAGATTGACGAAAGAATTCGTTTACGAACGGAACACTGGCGCATTCCCAGAATGGCCATCGTGGATCGCAATCTGTTACGAATGGCGGTGTTTGAATTTCTCTACCAACCCAATACACCGCGAACTGTGGCGATTAACGAAGCGCTGGAAATCGCTCGACGCTTTTCAACCAGCGAATCCACACAGTTCATCAATGGCATCCTGGACGCCATCAAACGCGATTTGGACACTCACCCGGCGCAGGAACTCGCCTCGGTTGGAATTGCACAACACATTCACTGAATTCGCCTGATCGTTCTGTTAATGCGGGCTAGGAAATCACTGACTTCCCTGCTCGCATTTTGCTTTTGCTCGAATGTTTTTGCCATTCCCTGTCTGGTCACCCTTCCGGTTAAAGGTTCTGTTTTGATTCCCGGCAACTGCTCAAGTAGAATCACGACGAATAAAGAGGAGGTGGCTAATGAACTGTTCCAAAGCCTTAAGGCAAGTGGTTGTTGCGATTTTTTTCATGGCAGCATCCACAGTTGCCGCTTTGGCCCAAACGCCCAATCAACAAGTACAAGACCCACAGCAACCAGCTATTGAGAAGATTCCGACCACTTTGATCAACGTACCAGTGATCGTGACGGATCGTTTCGGACGCTTCATTACCGGTCTTGGCCGCAGTGATTTCTCCATTCGTGAAGACGGCGTACCGCAAAAAGTCGAGGACTTTTCGTCAACGGAAGCTCCTTTCAATGTCGCGTTATTGATAGATACCAGTCGCAGCACGCAAAATAAATTGAACACCATTCGCAAAGCTGCGCTCGCTTTCATTAAACAACTTCAGGCGAACGACCGCGTGATGATTGTCACGTTCGATGAACAGGTGCGATTTGTCAGCGACTTTACGAACAACCGAGTTGAACTGGAACGATCCATCAAAAATCTAAAAACCAGTTACCTGACCAGCCTATACGATGCGATCCAACTGACTATCAATGAAAAGATGGCTACGGTTAAAGGGCGAAAGGCAATTGTCATTCTGACAGACGGGGTAGACACGGCCAGCAAGCGAGCCACGTTTGAAAGCACTCTTGAGCTTGTCGCAGCAACAGGGGTTATCAGTTACGCCATTCAATATGAGACGCGCAATGACGGCGGCCCTGTTATGAAGCCGATTTTTCTCCCTGGTGGGCCTCCGAGATCATTTGTCTCGAATTTTGCGGGGACTTCGACAACCTGGCAGGATCAAAATCAGCAATCTCAAAAACAGAGCCAGGAGAAGGACAAGGAAAAGCCTTTCCTCAATATTCCGCGCCCGAGCAGCACCGTTTTCGGCGAATACCAAACTCCGACCAAACCAGCGACTTCGCCGTCAACGCCTTCGACCAGAGTCAATTCACAGATTCAGCAGCCCATTCGAGATCGGTATTTGATCGCCGCTGACTTTATGCGGAGCCTGGCGGCTCAATCGGGTGCGTTGTACATTCGAGCAGAAAGCATTGAAAACACTTCCTTCGCCTTCCAACGAATCGCCGAGGAATTGCGCCATCAATACGCTTTGACTTACGTTTCTACCAATGATCAAAAAGACGGCAACTATCGTTCAATCGCCGTCAGAGTCAGCAATCCTGATTTGGTTGTCAGAGCACGGCTTGGCTATCGTGTCCCCAAGGTCACTGAAACCGAGACGGAAAAAAAGACTGGCAATCAGACAAAACCTTGATTGGCAAACTCCCAAACTGACAATTCTTGGCTTTTCTGCTGTTCAGACATAAAAAAATCCCACGATGCGGATTATCGCATCGTGGGAATCAAGCAGGAGAAGGAGGGAGGTAAACGTCAGAAACCAAAAGGAGCTAGCAAACAAGAAAAACTTACGATTGCATTTAAATTTTGCCTTGACGAATGTCGAATAATTGCTGGACGCAACCACCCTTGGATAACCAATTACGGATATTTCTGAAATAAGCGAATTCTTTTATCCATGAAATCAGGCTTCCAGGAAGGAAACCTTGTGTAAGACGAAGCGGAGTATATTCACTTGACGCCAATGAGTCAAGATTCCTTTAACTTACATTCATAAATCTTTTTTTGACGCAATCAAAGCGTTGATGTCGGGAGGAAAGCCTGAAAAGTCTTTGCCCGCTCAATGCCTGAGTCGCAGGTTTTATGCTAATCTGCAAACCGGTCAACCCCTTGTAAGGAAAATTCAAGTAGACTATTGGGAGGTAGGCGTGAAGATCAAAAAATTGATTCTCGGTCTGTTTGTTTGTGTGGCTGCCTTATTGTTATTTGAAGTGATGGCACTCGCTGACACCATCAAACTTCGAGATGGCAGTGTGCTCAAAGGCAAAGTCGTGTCTTACAACCAGCGCAGGTTCGTCATCATCGTCAAAATAGGAAACACGACATCACAACATGACATTCCCGTCGAAGAAGTCGAAAGCGTGGAATTCGATTCTGCAGACACCGCTGGATTGGCATCCGCTGCCGGACGAGTAAATACGGGAAATCCGCCTGGCGCCGTTGCTGAAACGGCAACTGCTTCGCCCAGCAAACCCGCGGCAGAAACACAAACTGCTCCTCCGGCCTCTACTCCCGTGCCTGCGGCTGCCGAAACCGACACAGGCGTCATAGCAGTAATTGCGGAAAAAACCGTCAGCGTCGCTGCTGGTGCAGACTGGACAAGTTCAGACATCCGCGTCCAACGCGGTCAGCGCATTGTCATCAGCGCCATCGGCGAAGTTGATATCGGAGACGGCAAACGCACGGGGCCGGAAGGTTTGGATGTTGCCGACAAAGACAAACTGATGCCTGGCCGTAAAACCGGCGGGTTGATTGCCGTAATTGGCGACGACAACAACGATTTTGTTTTTGTCGGACAATCCACTGAGTTTGTTTCCAAACACAATGGAATCCTGTTTTTGAGCATCAACGAAGGCAATCTGCGAGACAACAACGGTGCCTTCATCGCCCGAGTAAAAGTTCTGAGCAACAGATAAGTTCTCTCGATTCTAAAAATTGAACGCCGCAGATGACAGTCCTATCAAATGGAACTGTCGTCTGCGGCGATCGATTTTTCTGGGTGAAGCTTATTGCTCTACTTTGTAAACCTTGCCGTTCCAAACAACCACGACACGCTCGCCAAGCGAAAAATACTCAGCAAGCTTTGGCTCCTGGCCGATCAATTGAAAATAATCGTCACGGCCAAATTTCAATGTGACGACTGGAAATTTTCCTTCTTCCTTGAACTCGCTGTCAGTCCATACTCCGTTGAGCAGGTAGAAGGTCTTCCCTGCCACTTGCCGCATTGACCCGCCGGTTGCAATTTCGGAAGTTTCGATTTTGTCAGCACGGCTCAGTTTCTCTTTTTCTTTGCTCAATTTGACTGCATCTCGCCCTGAACTGATCCCCGGGTCAGGAAGCATCATCGGAGCAGGTTTCGGCTGAGAATCTCTTGGCTGCCGACCTCCGCCACCAGATGACTGAATATCCACGGTCTGATTTACAGCTCTGTGCGCGCCATCCAAACGCATTCCCGGTTCAAGCACCAGATAAGACGTGTATGGAGTGACAATCCCGTATCGAGTTCCAAGCTGGATGATTTCGTCACG
>JAEUQP010001177.1 GCA_016789645.1 Acidobacteriota bacterium
TCGGCGTTCGGGAAATTGCGCATCGCGCCTTCAAACGTGTAGCGGGCGAGTTTTGTCCCGGCGACGGGTTGCGGTTGGCCCACGGCGACCAGCGAACTGCCGCAATCGCGGCGGAATCCTAGATGCACACCGACTTTCGGCGAACGCTTCTCAAACGCGAGGAAACGGCGCGCAGTCTCGTTCGTTGCGGGCAACGGCGTCAGCACGATTTTGGCGGCATCGAGTGTGCCGTCAATAACGGCGCTGACCGGAGTCGTCCCCGCTGCCAGCCGGACGACGAGAAAGGCAGGTTGTTGCAGCGAACCTGTGAACTGACGGTCGCCGATTTTCAAAGTAACGTCCGGCAATTTCGGCGCGTTGTTGCGTCCCGGCGGACGCTTCTGTTCCTGCGCCGCTTTCAGCTTTGCCGCCTCTGCATCCAGTGGAGCAGGATGCACATCCACCTGATAAATGCCCGGCGTCCGAATCAGCGCCGAACCGTCCTTAACTACGATTCCTGTGCCTTCGGCTGAACTCGCGCCTTTGTCGAGCAGGAGTCCGTCGTCATATTTCGCCGCCGTCACCGTCACGCGGAAGCGCCCGTCATCAGGCAGTTCGCGCACCGCGATCTTGAAATTCGCTTTGGGGCCGTAGGTTCCGTCCGCGCCGAAAAGTTCGTCATTCGGAATGGCCGGACGCAGCAGCAGACCTTCGGGCACCGTCCCGTAAGCCTTGCCTTTGGGATAACCTCCACTGCCGCGAAAATCGGCGAACACCGCGTGATAGATGCTGTCGAAATCGCGCCACCCGCGCACGGTGTCGTTGCCCTGATAACCCTCAATGAATCGGTATTTCGTCCGCATGAAAAACGGCTCAAAGGGAAAGGGCTTTTTCGCGGTCAACTGCGTCACCGTGAAATCTTCCGGCGTCAGCAACGTGCTGCCTGCTCCCAGTATGAGTTTTTCACTGACGGGCTTCGGATTGATCCCGCTGCCAAAATCGAGCCGGAAATTCTGAATGGATGGTTTGGATTTCGGATCAATGATTACGCGGTTGAGCGCTTTCTCGGCAATCTCGAAATAGGTTTCGGTCAGCAGTGGAGACAACTCAAGTCGTTCGTGGTTATTCAGGAATCCGTCTTTCGAGACGGCATCGGGAGGCAGGATGTCGGCGACATCGTCTTCCAGCATCAACAATTCGCGCAGCGTGTTGCGATATTGCGCGACCGTTAGTCGCCGGATCAGTCCGTTCTTGGAAACCCGGCGCGTGCGCGCCACTTCGAGCGCCTTATCTATCCACTTGGTCATCCGCTCGCGCTCGGCATCACTGGGCTGCGGTTTGGCATTCTTCGGCGGCATCGTCCCGGCATCAAGCCGGTCACGAACGGCTTCCCAGATGGCGATATGCCGGTCGTCGAACTTTGCGTCAAGCTGATCAATCTGAACTCCGCCCATGCGCGTGTCGCCATCATGGCAACGCAGGCAGTTTTGCGTTAAGAACGGTTTGGCGAACTTCTCGAATGAAGCGGCAATCTCGTCCTCCGATCCTGCGGGGGACTGAGCCAACGACTGATCCCACGATGAATATGCGGCGACCATTGCGGCGCAGAAAAAAAACAAAAGCAGCGCCCAGCCCCGTCTTCGCCTCTGAATGTTTGTGCTCATACCAGATTGATCATGCTCCAAAGAATGTTTTTTGCGCCGCTTGCCGCAACGCCCCCACGCTCCCCCAGACAACGCCAGATTCGGCTCTGGCAATGCCTACAAGGTTGCCGATAGCAATCGGAGACGATCGCCGCTTAGGTCAGATTGGGGTATTTCGATACTGCGAGAAGGCAATATGTACTTTAATGGAGAGAGCTATGATTGTGAAGGCAGCGGCGCTCACTATTGTGATCGCCGTT
>JAEUQP010000767.1 GCA_016789645.1 Acidobacteriota bacterium
GCGGGCGGGTATGCCAAAGAGGTCACGGAAGAGGTCATGGATCGCAGCCGCGAACTGATTGCCAAACAAGCCAAACAGACGGATTGCATCATCACGTCAGCGGCAGTGCCGGGGCGAAAAGCTCCGATTCTGATCACCGAAGAAGCCGTCCGAAATATGAAACGCGGTTCGGTGATCGTGGATTTGGCGGGGCCAACCGGCGGCAATTGCAGCCTGAGCAAGCCCGGCGAAACCATTGATGTGAATGGCGTGACGGTCATGTGCCCGTTGAATCTGGCCGCGACGATTCCGGTCCATGCCAGCGCGTTGTATTCGCGCAATCTGACCACGTTCCTGAACGAGATGATTAAAGACGGCGAGTTGAATGTTGATCTGGGGAACGATGTCGTCGGGCCTTCGTGCGCAGTTCACGCCGGAGAAATAAAAGAGCCTCGCATCCAATCCGCCTTGGCTGCCTTGGCAAACAAATCCTAAGGAGGTTTCACCGTGAGTTCGGAAATCCTGATTGTTTCATTATATGTATTCGCACTGGCCGCTTTTCTGGGCTATCAAATTATCTCGCGCGTGCCGCCGTTGCTGCACACACCATTGATGTCGGCGACCAACGCGATTTCGGCAATTTCCGTGGTTGGATCGCTGGTGCTGGCTGGAGCCAAATACAGCCAGGTCAGCCGTATTCTTGGATTCATTGCTGTGACTTCGGCAATGATCAACGTCGTTGGCGGATTCATGATTACCGACCGCATGTTGAAGATGTTCAAAGACAAAATTGGCGGCGGATCGGCTGAAGGGTCAAAGGGTGACGGAAAAGGGGAGGGTAAACACTAATGCTCGGTAAACACTGGATTGAGCTAACCTACCTGCTGGCGTCCATCCTGTTCATTTTCGGTTTGCGCGGACTGAGCCATCCCAAAACGGCTCGAATGGGAATGAACGCTGCTGCCATCGGAATGGCCATCGCCATCATTGGCACGCTGCTGAAACATGAAATCGTCAGTTACGAGCTGATTATCGCCGGACTGATTCTAGGCTCTCTGATCGGCGGAGCGATGTCGTACTGGATGCCGATGACGGCAATGCCACAACGAACTGCATTGTCCCATGCGTTCGGCGCGTTGGCCGCTTCCATCGTCGGCATCGCCGAATATTACGAAGAAGTCATTGTCCATCATCAGACGCTGCCAGCCTACAAAATGGCTGCGCTTGGATTTGAAGTCTTGTTCGGCAGTTTGACGGTGACGGGAAGTTTGCTGGCATTCTTCAAATTGCAGGAAATGATGCGCGGCACGCCGATCACGTATAAAGGCCAAAACGTCATCAACATGTCGCTATTCATCGCGGCTGCCGTGATTTTCCTTTACCTGATTTACGATCCTACGCAAGCCAATCTGTTTTGGGTGATGGTGGTGTTGTCGTTTCTGTTCGGCGTCCTGCTGGTGTTGCCGATTGGTTCGGCGGACATGCCCGTGGTCATGGCACTGATGAATTCGTATGCCGGATTGGCTTCGGCGGCGACGGGGTTCGCCATTGGCAACAATGTGTTGATTATCGCCGGAACGCTGGACGGGTTTTCGGGTTTCATCCTTTCGATTCTGATGTGCAAAGCGATGAACCGTTCGATTACCAACGTCTTGTTTGGCGCGTTCGGATCTGTGTCGCAAGACACCGGTCAAGCTGTTGAAGGCGTCATGCGTGAAGTCCAGGTAGAGGACGTGGCGATGCAATTGGCCTATGCGCGGCAAGTTGTGTTTGTTCCCGGTTATGGTCTGGCAACGGCGCAAGCGCAACATGCCGTTCGCGAGCTGGCCGAGGCGCTGGAGCACAAAGGCGTGCAGGTCAAATACGCCATTCACCCGGTGGCCGGACGTATGCCCGGACACATGAACGTGCTGCTGGCCGAAGCCAACGTGCCGTATTCAGCGCTGTACGAACTGGAACAAATCAATCCCGAAATGCAGGCGACGGATGTTTCGGTGGTCATCGGTGCCAACGACGTCGTTAACCCTGACGCGCGTGACAATCCGAAAAGCCCAATTGCCGGTATGCCGATCATTGAAGTGGATCGTTCGCATCAGGTGATTGTGCTCAAACGCGGCAAGGGACGAGGCTTTTCGGGATTGGAAAATCCACTCTTCTTCAAACCCAACACCGGTATGTTGTACGGCGATGCCAAAGCCAGTTTGACCAAGCTGGCTCAGGCCGTGCAGCAGGCCTGAGTTGGAATTGGGCTGACAGTTAGACGTGAAAGGGGATCGTTTCCGGTCCCCTTTTTATTGCAACGCTGTCTCGACAGAAACCGGACAGCCAGTTAGTATCCCGCCTGCAAATCACACCTGTTTTCGCAGTATCACAAACAATTTGAACTGGAGAGGATCATTCGATGCATCTGAGCACGCTTGATTGGGTCATCGCTTTTTTTGCCGTCGCCATCTGTTTTATCCCGGCGCTGTTTCTGGGCAAAAAATCCGGCGAAAGTACATCGGAGTTTTTCGCTTCCGGGCGTTCCGTTCCGTGGTGGTTGGCGGGACTTTCGATGGTGGCGACGACGTTCAGCAGCGACACGCCCAATCTGGTGACGGACATCGTTCGTCGCAATGGCGTGGCCGGCAACTGGGTTTGGTGGGCGTTTGTGTTGACCGGCGTGGCGACGGTGTTCTTTTACGCCAAGCTCTGGCGGCGTTCGGAAGTGCTGACCGATCTGGAATTTTACGAGATTCGTTATTCGGGGAACGCTGCCAGTGCTGTGCGCGGATTTCGCGCGGTTTATCTGGGGCTGTTTTTCAACTGCATGATCATGGCTTCGGTCAATCTGGCAGCCTGCAAAATCGCCAGCATCCTGTTCGGCCTGGAACGCTGGCAAACGCTGCTGTTTGTTGGCTTGCTCAACGTCGCTTTCGCCGCGCACTCGGGTCTGTGGGGTGTGCTGGTGATTGATATGATTCAGTTCTTCATCAAGATGACGGCGGTGATTGCGGCGGCTTACTTTGCCATCAAACTGCCGCAAGTCGGCGGCTTGGACGGCCTGGTCGGCAAGCTTTCGACGATGAAAGGGCCGAGTGGCATCAACTACCTGAACGTGTTGCCGGATTTCACGAACAACTGGGATATGGCCGTCGCCGTGTTCATCATTCCGATTGCCGTGCAATGGTGGTCGGTCTGGTATCCCGGAGCCGAACCCGGCGGCGGCAGTTACATGGCGCAGCGAATGCTGGCTTCGAAAT
>JAEUQP010000770.1 GCA_016789645.1 Acidobacteriota bacterium
TTTTGATAGTTGCCTTTTGCCTTTTGCCTTCAGCGACAGCGTCGCTGCAGACTGCCGATTCCTGGCCGCAGTATCGCGGCAATCATCAATTGACCGGAGTCGCTGCGACGACTGTGCCGGACAATTTGAAACTGCTCTGGACGTTCGAAGCGGGAAAATCCGTGGACGCTTCGATTGAATCGTCGGCGGCGATTGCCGATGGCACGGTGTATGTCGGTTGCGCGTCGGGCGATTTGCTGGCTGTGGATTTGTGGAGCGGCAAGCTGAAATGGAAGTACAAGACCAAGGACATGATTCTGGAATCGTCACCCGCCGTCGGTGGCGGAATGGTTTTTGTTGGCGATCAAACCGGAGTCTTTCACGCGGTCAACGCCGCGACCGGCAGAGGCGTGTGGAGTTATCCGACCGGTTCGGAAATCAAATGCTCGCCGGTGATTGTCGGCGATAAAGTGTTGATCGGCAGTTACGACGGTTACTTGTATTGTTTCCAGATGCGCGACGGCAAAACCGTCTGGCGCTTCAAAACAGATAATTACGTTCACGGCACGCCTTCGATTGTGGATGGCGTGGCCTATTTTGCGGGGTGTGACGAAATCTTTCACGGCATTCGCATCGCTGACGGCAAAGAAGTCGTGCGCGTTCCCGCCGGAGGCAACACGGCTTCGTCGGCAGTCACCAACGGAACGGCGTTTTTCTTTGGCAACTTCAACAACGAAGTCGTCAGTTTGAATCTGCGATTGAAAAAACAAGCCTGGATGTACACGCATC
This sequence comes from Acidobacteriota bacterium, assembly GCA_016789645.1. Classification (GTDB taxonomy): domain Bacteria; phylum Acidobacteriota; class Blastocatellia; order RBC074; family RBC074; genus RBC074. The sequence continues at coordinate 769 of JAEUQP010000770.1, forward strand.
CGCAGCGGCAATTTCCGTTTTATTCGTCAGGCGCGTTGATTGACAACAAACTTGTCATCGGCGGACGCGACAAGATGGTGCATTGCCTGAACGCCGCGACCGGCAAAGCTCTCTGGACGTTCCGCACCAATGCGCGCGTCGAATCTTCTCCGGCAATCGCGGGCGGAAAGGTATACGTCGGATCGAACGACGGACGTTTTTACGTGCTGGATTTGGCGAAAGGAACCAAGCTGTGGGAATTCAACGCGGGCGGCGCAATGTCGGCTTCGCCAGCAATTGCCAGCGGACGCGTCGTCATTGGCGATCAAAACGGCAAGCTTTATTGTTTCGGCGGGTAACTTTTGCAACGATGCAATGATCCGAGTAGCATTTCCACAGAGGTAATAGCAATGGAAACCCAGTCAGCAAAATTTTCAACCGAGCAGATTCTTTCTGCTGTTGCACAATTAAGTTTGCCGGAAATCAAACTTGTGTTTGACCGAATGTTGACACTGCAAGCCGAACGCAAAGCGAGCCATTTGTCTGCTGAAGAATCCGACTTGCTTACGCGAATCAATCAAAGCCAACCTCCACCACTGCGTGCCCGCATTTCGCAGTTGAGAGCCAAACGAGAAAGCGATTCAATCTCGGATGAAGAATACGAAGAACTGACCCGGCTGACTGACCAGACCGAAGAATTGCATGCTGAACGAATGGCTGCAATGGTCGAACTGGCAAAACTGCGCGGTGTCAGCTTGCCTGCTCTGATGGAGCAACTCGGAATCGAATTCCCCGAATATGTCCGATAAATACGTCCCAGCCGAGTTGCGCCGTCTGGTCGCCGAGCGTGCGCAGGATTGTTGCGAGTATTGCCGCCTTCAAGCCCGCTTCTCGGCAGACTCTTTTACGATTGATCACATCCTTCCGCTAGCCCAGAGCGGACGGACTGTCGCTGAAAACCTTGCGCTTTGCTGCAACGGATGCAACCAACATAAATCCACAAAAACATCAGCGATTGACCCCGTGACTGAACAACTTGCCACTCTGTTCAATCCACGCCAGCAAAGCTGGGAAGCACATTTTGCCTGGAGTGATGATTTCACACTGATAATCGGCCTGACCCCGACTGGACGCGCAAGCGTCGAAGCTTTGCGACTGAATCGGACAGGTTTGGTCAATTTACGCCGTGCGTTTTTCGCGATTGGCGAGCATCCGCCGAGGCTCCATTCATGACATCTAAAGTCGTCGCCATTATTCCGGCTCGTTACGCTTCGACGCGATTGCCGGGCAAGCCGATTCTGGACATCGGCGGAAAACCCATGGTCGTGCATGTCGCCGAACGGGCGCGGCAGGTTGCTGCCATCAACAGAATCATCATCGCCACCGATGACCAGCGAGTGTTTGATGCGGTCATTGCCGCTGGTGAAGAAGTGATAATGACTTCGCCCAATCATCCAACGGGAACTGACCGGCTGGCGGAAGTGGCCGCCAAACTTGATGCCGAGATCATTGTCAACGTGCAGGGCGACGAACCGCTGATCGAACCGGCAACAATTGAATCGGCGCTGGCGCCATTGCTGGCGGATCGTTCCATTGTCATGAGCACGACCAGCGAACCGATTGAATCCGCTGCCGATTTGCTCAATCCGAATGTCGTCAAAGTCGTTACCGATCCCGAAGGCTTTGCGTTGTATTTTTCGCGCAATCCGATTCCCTTCCCGCGCACGGCGGTGCAGGCGCACGGCTCCATCGAAGCCGCGTTGACAGCCGAACCGGAATTACTCAGCCGTTACGCCAAACACACCGGCATGTATGTTTATCGTCGGGAGTTTTTGCTGACCTACGCCAAAGTGCCTTCGACGCCGTTGGAACAGACGGAATTGCTGGAACAACTGCGCGCGCTGGAACACGGGTACAAGATCAAAGTCGTTCGCGTCGCGCATCGTTCGATTGGCGTGGACACGCCCGAAGATTTGGAGCGCGTGCGCCGACTTTTTGCCGCC
>JAEUQP010000776.1 GCA_016789645.1 Acidobacteriota bacterium
GTTGCAGCATCCGGCAGTCGCCGAAACCCTGTGCGCCGAACTGGCCGCCAAAGCCAAAGCCGATCCGAACATTGGCCAGATTGATCTGGTGATCGCTCCGGCATTGGGCGGAGTCATCGTCGCTCACGAAGTGGCGCGCGCGCTGGGCGTTCGCGCGTTGTTCACCGAACGGCAGGAAAAAGCCATGACCTTGCGGCGAGGTTTTGAAATTCAACCGGGCGAACGCTGTTTCGTCGTTGAGGATGTCGTCACCACAGGCGGTTCGACGCGCGAAGTCATGGATGTCGTCGCCGCGCTCGGCGGCCAATCGGTCGGAGCCGGTTCGCTGATTGATCGCAGCGGCGGAACCGTTGATCTGGGCATTCCTCGCCACGCGCTAGCTGTACTGGAAGTGCCGACGTATCAACCGGACGCTTGCCCAATGTGCAAAGAAGGTTCAACAGCCATCAAACCCGGCAGTCGCAAGTAGAGAAAATACGGATACTGCGTTCCCTGCTCGACTTTGATCAGATTGCCCGTCGTGCTGTAGGTGTAATTCGTCGCGTAGTTCACACCGCTGGGGTCTTCCACGACTTGTTTCAATCGCCCCAAAGCATCAGTTTCACTGCGCCGGGTTTTGTTGGCCGGATCGCTGACCGTGACTTTTGTGTCGAGGTAAGTCGTCGTGACTTTCGCGCCGTCAGGAGTTTTGACTTCGGTAACTCGGCCCAGCGCGTCGAACTTCGATTCCGTCCATTCCAATGAAGCGCCGGGGAAATAAGGATTGGAAGTTTTCTAGGCTCGGCCAAGCTGGTCGAAGGCTGTTGCTGCTCGCTCCATTGCGTGCCGCCTTGCCGCTGTTTGAGAAGTTTGAACATCCTTACACTGAAAAACAAAGACAAAGTTTTGGGTAGATGGGTTAGCGATCACTCCCACTACTGGAATCATTTATGGCTTCTTCGCATCTTAGTCTCAGATCATCAATCGTAGCGTATATGCCATGCTTCCTGTAATTTTTTACTCTGGCAATGATTTTGTCTTTATCCTTACTATTTATTAGCTCTTGATTCAAATAGCTAATAACATCTTCCAAGCTATTTCCGCGACCTTTACAATTTATATTCCTAAAAACTTTAAGACTTTTATCATGAATAGTAATAATGTGACTAAATGAAAAAGGTGTATAAATAGGAGCTACATGATAAACATGTTTATTCTGAATTTGAACGCAACCACCCAACGGAGTGCCCTTGTTTGAAGTATCTGTGAGATCATAGATAAAGAATTTTTGAGGTCTTTCGTTCTCAATATAAAAGCCGCGGCTTTCATATTTTTTATACCCAGGGGCAGATGCATTAAGTATGCTCGCAAACTTCTCAAGAATTTCTTGTCTGTTATATGAGTGTTCAATATTTGGCTGGCATTTTTCAACAGAATGTTGTTTTGACACAACTCTTGGTTCCGGCTGAAAGTTCGCCGGAACCACAATTGCCGCAATAAATACTAAGGTGTATAAGAATTTCATATATGCTCCCAGTCTTTGTTTTCTTTTCTAGTGCTTTAGAAATTGCTTCTATTTTCGGTTAGGCGACCTTGCTGCTTGTATTTCTTTTATCACTTGCCTAGTAACTTCATAAGCTGGCGCTTCAACGTCATAATTATTACGACGTCCTTGATGCCTATTTTTAATAGCGCTAATGGCCTGCTGATTAGTATTATGGTCGCCTTCGTGGCTAAACGTAGACACCATGTACTCATTCGTAGTTAGCTTATCATCCCGATAGAGTTCCCTTTGAACCATAAGATTGCCTTCAATATTGCCTTCGAAGATAGTGATCGTGGCTTCTACATATACAGAATTCCCTTTTTTGTCTGTGGTATATGCAGGCATTCTCTCAAATTTGCCGGTTCCCCCTTTGTTCTCTTCCCAATTTAAGGCTTTGCCATTTTTATCATGAGCTTGATGTAAACCAAGTAGCTTATTATCTTTTTTGGCCGTCTCTATTCTAAAATTTACTCTAGTTTCATTGTTAGCGAGCTTTTCGAATATTGAAAGAGCTGTTTTACTTCCAGACTTAACAATCAAGTCTGTCATTCTTTTCAGGTCTTCAGAGGCATTATCGCTTAAGGTTACCTTTCCATCTTTAACTGAAGCGTCAACTCTTTTGCCATCTGTTCCAACAAAGTATTTGCCATCAGGGTCAATAAACTTCAGTGGTTGATTTTTACAGTAGGCGTAAAGGTTAATCTGCTGTGGGTCAAATAGCCGTTTCGGTGCTAGGAAAATTGGATCAATGCTTGTAAACCTACCCTGCGTGGAGGAGTAATACCTGGCTTGAACAAAATCGAGACTAGTTTCGATATCTCGCTCATAGCCGACAAATTTCTGCCGCACGCCATCCGCAGGCGGTTCATAGCCGTGACTGCTGCTGCTCCTGATCCCTACGCCCGCAAACAACTCTTCACCAAACGGCAGGTAATCGTGCCGAGTCGCGCTCGCTAGTGAACCGCCATCCGTTCCTGTACCTCGAATGTTCATGCGCGGAGTCCCAAGATGATCCGGGACCGTCCAACGGATTTCCAGCGGAGAAGTCTGTGCCACAATCAGCATCTGGCCGCCTCGGTAGCCGTATTCTTTCTGCGGATTGCCGGAGGCTCCGTTGGCAGAGTATTCGGCGACTAACTCGCCATCCAAGCCATATACCATCCAGGTTTCGGCGGAGCCGATGATGCGGCGGACTCGTTTGCCGTCCGCGTCGTAGACGTAATGGCTGGTCACGCTGCCTTGCGTAGCCTTGTGCATACGGTTTTCGCCGTCGAACCAGCGATTGCCAGTCGCGTCATAAGTCTGATTGCCTGCCGAGTCATACGTCAGCCCGATGCCGTTCTTGGCCGTCAAGCGGTTGGTCGCCGTGTCCACCGTGAAGGTGTCACCGGTCACTCCCGATTGGCAAGGCGAACAACTGACCGTCCGATTGCCCCATCGGTCGTAGCCGAAATTCTGCGTGAACAGGTTGAACGTCCAACTGCCGCTGCTGTTCTGCTGCGATTCGCTGACCGAAGTGATCCGGTTCAGCGCGTCGTAATTGTAATCGTCCAGTTGCGGAATGACGTTGCCGCCGCCGCTCAGCGGCACGTAGTTAATCTGCCGCAGCACATTGCCGTTGTTGTCTGTGCTGTTGGCAAAGGCGTTCCAGCCATCGCGCGCCGTCGTGCCGTAATAGAAAATCAGCGCGCCTCGCGTCCAGTTCCATTCGTCGGTTGAACTGTCTCCGACGCGAATGTCCACCAGTTGCTGCCGGTTGTTGTAATGCAGGTTGTGATAAAGCGTCGCCGCCTGCATTCCGAAAGTCTCGCGGCTCATCAAGCCCGCCGCTGTGTAAGTCATACCCGTTGCATAATTCCGGCTACTGCCATCGCCCAACGTGCCGACGTTGCTGGTCAATCGTCCGCTGTCGCCATAAGCATTCGTTACCGTTCGGTTAGAAGGATAGGTTTGCACCAGCGGATGCCCCGCCAGATCGTACGTCCGCGAAGTGGTGTAACCCGTCCAGGTTCCGCCCGTATTTAGGAAGTTTTGCGTCTGGCCCGTCACTCGCCCCATCGCGTCGTAACCGTTGACCTGAGTGTAAGAATAAGCCGCAGCGTTGGTCAGCGGATGCAGGTTGTAATTGACCGTGTAATACAAACGCCCCTTGCCGTTGCTGGCCGCGTCGTAATGCCGTTCCAAAGTCGGCGTCAGGCTGTCGCTGTAACTCGTCCAGATGTTTCGGTTCAGTGCGTCGTAACCGTAACTGGTCGTCACATTGCGCGGGTCTACCTTGCCGGTCAGGTTGCCGTTGGAATCGTAGACGTATTTCAACGCCCAGGCTGTGTTGCCAGTCGTTTGATCCGAC
>JAEUQP010000140.1 GCA_016789645.1 Acidobacteriota bacterium
TCAGGATCGAAAGATTTACCTGAATGAACTAGCTCCGGGCGGACGGTATTGGAGCGGGTGGTATCAAATTCCCGGTGGCGGTAACACCGATGTCACGCCAGCTTTAGTGTCGTTTCAGGATGAACTGTACGTGTTCATCAAAGGGCTGACTTCCAAGCGAATTTTGATGAAAGCCCGCACACTCAATGGCGATTGGACGCCTTGGGGAGAAGTGCCCGGCGCTGGCCGCACAGACGCTTCCATCACAGCAGTCACGCACAATGGCCAGCTTTTCATTTTTGTCCGAGGAACCAACAATCTGGCTTATGCCAACATCGCCAGCGAAACCGGAACCTGGAGCGGTTGGTTGCAAATGCCTGCGACGCTCACGACCGATGCTCCCCTGGCTGCAGCTCCGGCAGGAAACCAATTGTATCTGTTCGCCAAAGCAGCCAATGCTTCCCAGCTTTTTATGCTTTCAGTCGCCTGAACCCGTTTGAAGAATTTGTGCCGCTGTGACCGGATTGTCCAACAAGTCTGCCGCCGACAACAGACGATGGCATTGGGCGCTTGCCGCCAGTTCGTTCAGCCATTGCCATTGCCGTACCGTGTGATCGCGCCAAAGTTGAAAGAACATGCTTTGTTCAGCCAATCGCAACAGCGCTTCGCTGCGTGCAAGCGGCTCCAGGCGGCTGACCGGTTCGTTGACGATTTGCGGCAAGACGATGTGGTCTATTTTTCGGAAGTGCGTGTCTGCCAGCTCCCGCGTTTGAAAAAATTCCAGGCCGCCAATGCAGGTTCGATCCAGATAGTGATGATGTTGAACGGCGTCATTCAGCTTTGGCCAACGGCGAAACAGTTCGTCGCCAACGTGAAAATACTTTTTGAGCGGCGTCAGCCAGGCTGAAGAATCATCTTTGCCAACCAGAAGCGAATCATCCGAAACCGGTTGCCATCCTGCCAGCCCCAACGCCGTCGTCAGAGTCGTCTTGCCTGCTCGTTGGGCTCCACACACCAGCCACAATTCCTTTGCAGGCGAAACAATCGCCGCCGCGTGCAGGTGATACAACTGCTTTGACCGGAGCATCAGCAGTAACGCGAACAACGCATACGTGTTGGCCAGAATGTGCGGATACTGCATCGCTTCAGGCGCAACCAACCCGATTGCCTGGCCGGACGCAATATCCACGCGAAATGCGGCGACTTTCATATGAAAATAAAACCGGTTGGGAATTGCAGATTGTTCACCTGGTTTTTCAACCCACATGGAAAGGACGCCGGTTTGCGAAAAGAGTTCGGCGGTGGGCGGAATCAGTTGGTCTCGCGAAGGCAGTTCATTACGCATTCGCAGTTCGAGATGAAGTGCAGGAGATTCAGGCGATGGGGCGGATGACGAAGCGTCGCTGGGCGAGTAGTAACGAAAATAATCCGTGAACAGGCGAATCAGCCGCGGCGAACGAGCCGAAATGGAAATCGGAACTCCACAGATCGCCAGCGTAATGGCAGGCATAAGCAAATTCGGAAATCAGAAGGCGGAATGAGGAATGAATGCCTCAACAATTGATTCATCATTCCGCATTCCGCATTCAGAATTTACCTTAGGCTGGGCCGCCGATGGCGTTCGTCGCAATGGTCGAAGAGCCAGAGAGCGTGACTTGCGTCAGCGAATTCGACAGCTTCAATTGGGGAGGTTCATAAGCAGGCAGGTCGCCGTTGATTGCGGCCAATGCCTTGTTGGAAACCGTCACGCCTTCTTCCGAATAAAAAATCAGGCCGTTACCGTCCAGTTCATCCAGAAATGCGCGGGTGTCCAATTCCGCCAAATCGGCGTTGATGTTGAATGCAGCAGCCAGCGCAGCCGTCAGTTGATCCGCCGAATTGGCCGATCCCGACCGCAACTGTTTCCACAGAAAAATCGCCGCCGCATTGAGGGTGTAATAATGAAGGTTCTCCAGATCGAGAATGATTCCTTCCTGATTATCGAGCAGCTCGGTGAACGAGGCTTGCTCTTTCGTGACAATTGTCGGGGTTATGGTCTGCATCTGCATGGGAATTTCCTTGCGTCCTTTCCAAAGACTTTAGAAGCCATCCGGCCGCGCCGAATTAGCGCGTGGGCCGGCCCGGACGAACCGGTTCAGCCAAAAAGACTGCGCCATCATCCATTCCGGAGTTAAAAGTCAGGCGTTCAACCGAGCCTGAGCCGATATTGAGCAGATAAATTTCCGAATCGCCATCGCGCGTCGAAGTAAACAGCATGCGGTCGCCGCGCGTGGAAAGCGATCCATTGAAATCACCCTTATCGGTCAAGACACGGAAACTGCCGGTTTCGGCACCAGCGATGGCAATTCCGCTGTTTTCGCTGGCGGTGGCCGTCGTGTTGAACACAATCTGTTTGCCGTCTCCGCTCCAGTTCAATCCTCCGGTTGCTTTCGCGCCACGCGTCAACTGGCGAAGTTCACCGGTTGCGCTGGTGTAAATCCAAAGGTCGAATTCGCCGCCACGGTTGGAAATAAACGCGACCCGCGCTCCATCTGGCGAAATCGCCGGCGAGAAATCGGAAAATTGCTCGCTGGAAGGAACGATAACCCGACGATTGATTCCAGTGGAAGTCATCACTTCAATGCCATCCCCCGACAGAAACGAGACCCACGCGCCATCCTGCGTCAGGCTGGCTCCGGTTTCATCGTTGCTGTTGATCGTCAGGCGATTGATGCCGAGCAAGGTTGGACGACGAGTACGAACCGACACGCCCAACTGGCCACTGAAAATTTCGTAGTTGCTGCCTTCGCGAGACGCGAAAACAATGCCGCGATTGGACGAAATGGAAGGAGTCAGATGTCCCCGACCAGTGTTGGTCAACTGACTGACCTGACGCGTGTTCAAATCTATGGAATAAAGTTCTGCGGCTCCATTGCGTTGTGAAACAAAGACGGCGTAAGTTTCGTCGCCTCGCTCCTGCGCCAGCGCCACAACTGAAAGGGTCAGAGCAAAGATCAGGACGGCGATTCCGCTGACAGCGCGAGCCATAATCCCTCTTGCCTTCCCTCTTGCCTTTTTGGATACGTTCATAAGATCACTGCCTCCGATAATTTTGGCAATTATTGTATCCCTGTTCGGGATCAAGATTTTTGGCTTGCCAGACCGGGATGTGATGTTCGGGTCGCATCCCGGTCTGACTGTTTATGCACGCTTAGCGAATCCTGCGGATCGCGTTGTTCTTCGAATCGGCGAAAATAATTTCGCCATTCGGAGTAACCAGAATGCTGATGTTCACGCGAACATCGAAACGTGTTCCCGAAGTCGAAGTCTGGAAGTCCGTGGCTTCCAGGTTCAACAACGCATTGGCAGCCGGGCCGCCATCACCCAAATATCCCTGGGTATTTCCAGAAAACACTGACGCGGTGCCAGTCGTTCCGCTGACGACAATCCTGAGAATCTTATTGTCGCTTCGGGTGTTTTCTGAAGGTCCGGCGTTGGTCACATACAACGCGCCGTCTCTGCCTTCGGCAACGTCACGTGGATTTTTGAGCAATGAACCAGTGCCGCCGCTCAGAATCGTGTCAAAGCAGCCCGTGGCGTTCGTCGCGCATTGGCCAGACGCTTTTTCGCGCAAGATCGCACTGTTGCCGAAGTTGGTCGCACTGGTTTTGCGGCCTGCATTCGCCACCAACAGACGACCTGCTGAGTCGAACGAAAGGCCAGTGAAGGCATCGTTGACGCCTCCGGTCAGGATGGTCGAGACCGCTCCGGTCTGACGATTGATACGGCGAACACGTGAAGCTGCTGCACTGGTGGCGCTGGTTCCGGTTTGTTGTCCGGCGTCAGCAATGTACAGGTCACCCGTCGTCGGATGAATCGCAATATCCGTCGGCCCCAGGAAACGTGCGCCCGTCGGGCTGGCCCCATCGGTCACATCGCCAATTCCGCCACCAGCAATGGTCGCAATGTTGCCTGCCGGAACGGTGATCGGAATTCCAGTGCCACCGCCCGAGTAGAACGTCACATTGCTGGCCGAAGTGTTGATGAACCGGATGACCCCTGTGCGGCGTTGCATCGTGGTGATCGTCGGGCCTCTTCGGGAATCTGCAATGAACAGTCCTTGAGCTGTTGCCACAATGCCTTGCGGTGTGTCGAACGAAGCCGAGTTCACCGGAGCGCCATCAGTCGGCCCGGTTCCCACGTCTTTATTCACTGACACAATTGATCCCGCAGCGACTGTCTGTTCGGCCTGAGTGCCCGCGAAAATCGTGACGGGTTTAGTACTGCAATTGACGAATTGCAGACGGTTGGCCGTCGAGTTGGTCAACCAAAGATTGCCGTTGCCATCCACGGTTACACCAATGGGCGCAGCCAGGTCGGCGCTCGAAGCCAAAGCACCTTCAAACGGCGAGGCAAGTCCGCTTCCGGCAACCGTGTTGATATTGTTTGCCGGAATCGCGACGCCTGCGACTTCCACCGGGCTTGCGCTCAGGTTGATGTAACGGATGCGTCCTTTGAACGCAGCTCCCTGATCGAGCACAAAAATCCCTTTGCTGTCAGAGGCACTGCTGGCCAGAGGCGGCGTCGCCGTGCTGCCAAGCAAGTTGAAACCTGATTGATCAATGGTTCCGCCGTCGCCGCAGTTCGAGGACGAGTAATCGCAGGAAGCATCCGGCGTTCCGGCAACGACTGTTCCCGCCGCCGCCGTGGTGGTCGGATTGGTGACTTCAACGATTGTTTGTTGGTTGCCAAGCGTCGCATACAGCTTGCCGCCGTAAAACGCCAGACCGCCAAGGTGCGGGTTGTTCCACGATCCCGGAGGAGGAGGAACATCCAGTTGGTAAACCGAGAAGATATTTCCGGCAGAATCCACGCGAGCGATACGACCGTGACCGGTGTCGGCAATGTACAGATTGCCAGCCGGATCGAAGGTCAAGGCGCGCGGTTGCGACAGCGGAATGCTGGTCGCAGCAACGCCATTGCTCAACGGATCGTTACGTGCCGTGGTGGCTCCATTGCCTGCGAAATCGGTTGAGGCTCCACCCGCTGCGGGGATTTTCTTCACCTTGTTGGTTCCCGGAGTGGCGTCAATCACGAACACATCACCGGAAGTCGGATGAACCGCCACTCCGTTGAGCACGTTGCCAAATCCGCTGCCGGACAAAGTCCCCACATTGCCTGCCCCAATGGTCGCGCCGTTGACGGTCTTGTTGCTGTTCGAAGCATTCCAGACACGAACCGCCGCGACGATGGAGTCCACATAATAGAGAAGTTCACCGTTTGTGCTGACAGCCAGACCGGTCACGGTTCCTGAATCTGCCACACGCCCCGGAACGTTTTCACCGCCATCCAAACCGCCGCCAACCACCGTACGAATGGTTCCCGGAGCGACTTTCATTCCGCCAAGGGTCACCGTATTGCGGGTGGTATTGAAGAACCGAACAAAGTTGCCAGCGCTGGCCGAGTCAACAAAATAGACACCGCGACCCAGCGGATCAGCCGCCGCAACCGCCGGAGTGATGATGTTCACCCTAAGCCCCGGATTTCCGTCGCCAAGCTGACCGCCGATTACCGTGTCAATGATCGGCGTCGTATTGCTGGTCGTTGTGCCACGAGAATCAATTTTCGCGCCACTGATTGCCAGCAAACCACCCGTCGCGCTGTTGCTGATTTGAGAGTTCGTGACCTTGACGTTGGTGCCATCCGAAATGATGGTGCCATTGCCCAGACTGCAGGACGAAGCCGCGCCACCATTTTGTACGCTGACGTAATTCAGAATGCAGTTGGCCATCGCATTCCGCGCAAAAAAGATTGCGCCAAAATTGCCACCGCTCGGAATTTTGTCGAACGTGATCAAGCTGTTGGCAGCAGGTGCGCCGGGTTGCGATCCCAGATAAACCCCGGCATAGCCGTTGGCTGCGATGCAACCGACCCGATTAGAAGCATAATCGCCCGCCTGCAGATTCAAATCCGCCGCAAGCTGGATGGTTGCGCTCGGCGTAATCGTCAATTCAGCCATTGCCGGAGCTTGTGCGCCAACAATCGCCGGATTGGAGCAATCACCGGCAATCTGAATCGGAATCGCTCCCTGGCCAACCAGAACTCCCGATTTCGAGAAATCATTGGACGCAGCATCGGACGTGGTTCCAATCCGAACGGCGTTGACCTGATTTCCAGCAAAATCGTTGGCGGAAGAATAATAGTAAGAAGCATCGCCAACGCTGGTGGCGATCGTCGCGCCTGTGGCAGGCAGGTCATACAAACCAAGAGCCGCATTGCCGCTCAAGAGCAAAGCCGGGTCGTTCACTGACAAGCCATTGTTTTCGACTCGATTGCGCGCAAAGCCGGCAACTGAATCATTTGCGCCCAACGCTCGCACGCCTGAGCCGGAGCTGTTGCGAACGATTCCGTCGGTGAACCGCAACATGCGGCCCGAACCGGTGATGTTGACACCAGCCAAACCCGCTCCGCCACCGTATTCAACCACAACATTTCGCATCGTCAGTTGAGAGGTCGCAGCAGAAGTGGCGTCAATTCCACCCCACGCTCCGCTGGACGGAACAGAAGCTCCCGGCGAGCGCTGCGCCGTGAAGACGATTTGTGCGGCGTTGGCAGAAACACCGGGGGTTCCTCCATCAGCGTTGATGTTACCGCTGCTGCCCAGCGAAATCGTCGCGCCACCGGCAACATAAATCACGGTTCCCGGAGGAATGGGCGTGGAAGAGCCAATGCTTGCCGCGCCCGTCACCAGAAAGGCTCCGCCAGCGGCAAACGCGCCGCCCGGGATGCTGCCCGACAACGTGTTCGTCGGAACTCCTGTCACAGTCAGTCGTCCGCGAATCGTGCTGGAACCTTGTCCACCGGCAGTCCCGCCGGGATTGGTGACACGCACACTGTAAATCCCAGCAGCCGTTCCTGCCGGAACAGTCGCTGTAATCGAAGTGGCCGTGGCCGTGACATTGGTCGCCGCAACCGCAGGCCCGCTAGCAGGCAGCAACTCAACCGTCGGAGTCCCTGAGAAGCCGCGCCCACTGATTGTCACAGTGGTTCCGGTCGAAGCATTGACCTGCACCGCAGCCGGGGCAACGCTTTCCGCAGCAACCCCCAGATCGGCAATCACTTTGTAGGTGAAAAAGAAATTCGGCGGCTGATTGGCAACGGCAAAACTCCACACCCGCGTGGATTTGCCCGCGGCAGCGATGTCGCCGTAATCGCGCGAAACGCTCAATTTGCCATTGTATGCAACCTGACCATCATTGAAATAAGCGAAGCCAGTAGCTCCGGGCAAATTTCCAGCGTCAGCGCCTCCGGCATTTGTGAGCTTGAAGGAGGTAAAAACGATGCGCGTGTTATAAAGCGTCGCACTCGTGTTGTTGGTCAACTCGATTTCACCGGTCACAGTCGCAGATTGGTCTGCGTTGCTAACCAGCGCACTGCGCACTACGCGAAACCCAAACCCTGCGCCTTGTGACACTTCACCGCTCGGATCGCTTCGGGAATACAACCGTGAGCCTTTCCCGTCAACTGAACGAGTTCCTCTCGGTTGCAAAGTGAAGTTGCGGGTTTTGCCGTCGAAGTACCCTTCGAACTCACCCACAACCGCTCCTTGTAAGCCGTCACTCTGTTGGAAAGCACGACCATTGAGTGAAATCAGTGAAGCAGCGTTGACCGCTGAAACCGAAGTCGCAGTCCCCGTGCTCATTTCTTTGCGTTCTGCCGCCTGATGACGCCAGCTTGTCAACCCAGCGCCTACCAAACAAAAAGCAATAAACGCAACGACAGCCGCTTGGCGTGAAACCAGGCGGCGCAAATTGAAAATTGATTCGCGACCAGCCATTGTTATTCTGACTCCTTTTCTCTATGGCGAGGAGATTTTGCCGCAAAGCTTCTTCGACTTTGTGGCTTGCCAATTCTAAAAATGATCTTTCAACTATTCTGAACTGAGCTTCTTCGCCCAGTTTTCAATAAAGCCGTTTGTAGATGAATACGAGATGTGCGCCTGGACGCAAAGTTCCTCAACTAGGAAGCTGAACGGTTCAGCATCCTAAAACGCAAAAACACAGATATAAAAATTTTGGAGCACCTGATTTTATGTGTTGGAGCACCACACCCACGCGAGCAGCAACAAGAACGGATCAGGGGAAGAACCTTAACTCATGTCATTTTCGTGGACTCTCCAGTCAACGACTTAACTCATATTTTGCTGACCTAACCGGATATCGAGCGAGGTGAAATGAATAGGCAGGCACATTGTTGAATGGCGAAAGGCATAGTCATTCTTGTTATTTCCTCAATCATTCTCTTTCACTCTCAACCACAAGTTTCAGTCATCCACAGATCCAAGGGGCATTAGTTTAATTGTCTTAAAGTAGACTTTGTTCAGACTTGAGATCCTAGATCGAACCTTTGATCTTTTAAGATTTGTGAGGCACGGCAATTTGAGAAGCAACTGCAATCATCACCAGTGAGGAGAATTCGGTGTTGCCGTTATTTGATTCGTTGCACCGTATCCGCGACGCATCTTAGCCAACGACCCAAAGTCCGTCAAGCGGTAATTTGGCGCGTCAACACTGTTTAACCCGCGCCTTTGCCCGTCGAAGACTCCATGCTTGAAATCAATTTCGAGCCTTGAAAAATGGGAATCTCAGGCGATTTAGCAGTCGTTTCTTGAAATGGAAAATGGCCGTTGCTAAGATGTTTGCCGTTCGCAAAACCGTAAGATTTTAACAGCGCTTGCCCATCGGCAAGCAGCTCATTTTGATTCAGAGAGGAGTGCGAGGTATGCAAACCGATTTTGATCAGATTATCAACGTAAGCCGACGCCGCAGAGTCAATTGGACTTTAATGAGTTTGATTGGGGCGGCAGTTTTGATTGTGGGGGCTGTTTTTGGTTCCGCGGCAACATCGCGCGGATGGTTCAAAAGCGGCGATGGCAATCGAGTCCCCATTTATGTTTCGGCGGAACCTCAAATCAATCAGCAAATTACTTTATCTGGCGGATTTTCTTCCATCGCCAAAGCTGTGACTCCGGCCGTGGTGGTCATCAACGTCAGCGGGCGACGACAGCAACCACAATTTTTCAATCCATTCGGCGATCTGTTTGGCGATCCAGACCAGGATGACGAAGGAACACCACGTCCCCGCATCATTCCGCGCGGTCAACAACCGCGACAACCGCAAGGCCGGAATCCACTGCAACGAATTGGCACTGGTTCGGGCGTGATCGTCAGCACAGACGGATACATCATCACCAACAACCACGTTGTCGAAGGGGCCGAAAAAGTCGAAGTCGAACTGGCTGACAAGCGAGTGCTCAAGGCTTCTGTCATCGGAACCGATCCTCCCAGTGACATTGCCGTCATCAAAGTGGATGCGACGGGATTGCCGACCGTTCCCTTTGGCGATTCCGACAAAGTCGAAGTTGGCGACATTGTCTTGGCCATCGGCAATCCGCTCGACATCGGCCAGACCGTGACGATGGGAATTATCAGCGCCAAAGGTCGTCGCTCTCCGGGCGGAACCGACCGCACGTATGAAAACTTCCTGCAAACCGATGCGGCCATCAACCGTGGAAATTCGGGCGGAGCGCTGGTTAATTTGCGCGGCGAATTGATCGGCATTCCTTCGCAGATTTTGTCGCAAACCGGCGGCAGCATCGGAATCGGCTTTGCCATCCCGACCAAAGACGCTCGCAACGTGATGGATCAATTGCTGCGCAATGGCAAAGTCCGGCGCGGAATGCTGGGGGTCAACGTTGGATTCATTACGCCCGAACTGGCTGAAGAATTTGGCTATAAGGGAACCAAAGGCGCATTCGTCCAGAACGTGTCGCCTGACGGCCCGGCTGCTCAGGCCGGAGTCAAACGCGGCGACATCATCACCGAATTCCAGGGACAGAAAATCGAAGACCGCGACCAGCTTCGCAATATGGCTTCGCAAACTGCGCCCGGAACGAGCGTCAAATTCAAAGTCTGGCGCGAAGGTAGCGAACGCGAATTGACCGCTAAACTGGCGGAACGCGATTTGACACCTGAAGGCGATAAGTCGGGTGAAAGCGGCGACAACAAATCCAGCGATGCCGGAGGCGTGCTTTCCGGAGTTCGCGTCGAAAACCTGACGCCGGATATCATCCAGCGTTACAGATTGCCTGCCAGCGCCAAAGGCGTTGTCATCACAGGCGTGGATCCGAACAGCAATGCAGCCGTTGCGGGATTGGCCCGAGGCATGGTGATTGAAGAAATCGCCCGCCAGCCGATCAATAACCTGAGTGATTTCAACGCTGCGTTGCAAAAACTCGGCAACAAGAAGAGCGTCCTGCTCAGCGTGCTCACGTCGCAAGGCTCCAGCTACATTGTTGTCAAAGAGGAATAACCTCCCAAAAACGTCGCAAGACTACCAAGGGCTGAGCCTCTAAACAGGGGTTCAGCCTTTTGTTTTTGCCATCATGTGAAGTTCTTTTGACGGTGAGCCGCTTCCTCCAATAAAATCCGCCCCGCTGACTTCCCCCGAAGGTTCTTCATTCTGAACATTTATGGTCTTGTGAGGCGAACAGGTTATGGAAACTGCCGCATTGCCCGCGCTAATAACGACGGAACGAAAAGGGACTGGTTCGCTGGTCGAACACACATTGCTGAACCGCGAACTCAGTTGGATCGAATTCAACAGCCGCGTGCTGGATGAAGCGCTTGATCCTTCTCAGCCCCTGCTCGAGCGTCTGAAATTCCTTTCGATTTTCTCGACCAACCTGGACGAATTTTTCATGGTGCGCGTTTCCGGTTTGGTGGAACAACACGAAGCCAATCCCTTGATGCTGTCGCCGGACGGATTGTCTCCGGCGGCACAGTTGAGAAGAATCTCCGACCGATTGCGCCCGCTGCTGGAAGTGCAGACCCGTTGCCTGACCAAACAGATTCTGCCCGGATTGGAAGAATACGGCATTCGCATCATCCCTTATGGCAAACTCAACAAAGAGCAAAAAGACGAGCTAAAAGTTTTTTTCAACGAACGCATCTTTCCCGTGCTGACTCCGCTGTCTGTGGATCCCAGCCATCCGTTCCCTTCGATTTCCAACATCAGTTTGAACCTGGGCACGCTGGTCGTCCCCGAAATCAACGACGATGACGAAGAACCGCGTTTCGCTCGCGTCAAATTGCCGCCGAATGTTCCCCGCCTGATTCCGGTCACCTGCGAAGGCGGACATTGTTTTGTTCTCTTGGAAGAAGTCGTTGCCGCGCACATCGAATCGCTCTTTCCCGGCATGCACGTGCTGGAATGCCAGCCGTTTCGTATCACACGCGACGCCGACATTGAATTGGTCGAAGACGAAGCGGGCGATTTGTTGAAAACCGTCGAACAACAATTGCGCCAACGCCGATTCGGGTTTTACGTGCGATTGGAAGTTTCCAGCGGCATGAGTCCGCAGATGGTCAAATCCTTGCGGCAATGGATGGAATTGGAAGAACACGATGTCTACACCTTTGATGGGCCGTTGAACATTCCGGATTTGATGGCGCTTTACAAACTGGATTTGCCGGAATTGAAAGACCAGCCCTTCACGCCGGTCACTCCGGCGGCAATTCGTGGCGGCGAAAATATCTTCGATTCCATTCGCCACCAGGACATTTTGCTGCATCATCCGTACGAATCATTTGCGCCAGTGGTCGAATTTCTCAGAGCCGCCGGTCGTGATCCGCACGTGCTGGCCATCAAACAAACGCTATATCGAGCCGGGAAAGATTCGCCGATTGTCGAAGCCTTGATCGAAGCCGCCGAAAACGGAAAACAGGTGGCCGTGTTGGTCGAATTGAAAGCCCGCTTTGACGAAGAAAACAACATCAACTGGGCCAAGCGATTGGAAAAAGCTGGCGTTCACGTCGTATACGGTCTGGTGGGATTGAAAACGCACGCCAAAGTCACGTTGGTCGTTCGCCAGGAACCCAACGCCCTGCGCCGATATGTGCATCTGGGAACCGGAAACTACAATCCGGCCACATCACGCATTTACACTGATCTGGGCTTGTTCACTTGCCACGACGATTACGGCAAAGACGTTTCGGAACTGTTCAATTACCTGACCGGGTATTCGAAACAGATTCGATACCGCAAATTGCTGGTCGCGCCGGTCAATTTGCGCCAGAGCTTTACGGAAATGATTCGCCGGGAAATCGCACACCATCAAGCCGGTCGCCCGGCAGGCATCATGGCCAAATTCAACAGCTTCACGGATGCCCAGATGATCGAAGAAATGTATAACGCTTCGCGCGAAGGAGTTCCGATTGACCTGATCGTTCGCGGCATTTGCTGCCTGCGCCCCGGCTGGCCTGGTCGCAGCGAAACCATTCGCGTCGGCAGCATCGTCGCACGCTTTCTGGAGCATTCGCGGATTTACCGCTTCTTGAACGGTGGCGACGAACAGGTTTATCTGGGCAGCGCCGACTTGATGAATCGCAATCTGGATCGCCGCGTCGAAGTTCTCTTCCCCATCGAAGACCCGCGATTGAAAGAACGCATCACCCACGAAATCCTGGAACCGTCGCTGAAAGACACCGTCAAAATGCGCTGGCTGCAAATGGATGGCAGCTACATTCGCCCACGCGTCGCTGACGAAAAACGCTTCAACCTGCAGGAACACCTGCTCGAACCTGCCTTAATTGGCTAACCAACCGGAGCTATTGAATGAAACCAACTCGACTGACCGAGTTTCTGGAAAAGATGGAATCGAACAGCGTCGCCATCTTCCCCAGCGCACACGAAGTGCGTCGCAATCAGGACACGGATTTTGAGTTTCGTCAGGACACGGATTTTTATTACCTGACTCGGCTGAACGAACCGGATTGCGTCGCCGTGCTGGCGCCCAATCATCCCGAACACAAATACGTGCTGTTCGTTCGTCCGCGCAAACGCGAAGAAGAAATCTGGACGGGTTTGCGCGCCGGAGTCGAAGGCGCTGTGCGCGATTTCGGAGCCGACGCCGCGTATGACATTGCCGAACTGCATCGCGTGCTGCCGAAATACCTGCAAAACGTTCACACCCTGTATTACCGCTTCGGCCAAAGCGCTGAGTTCGATCAAAAGGTTTTTGGCACGATCAAACATATTCGCGAACGGGTTCGCGGAGGCGTATATGCTCCGACGACGATCATTGATCCCATCACCATCGTTCACGAAATGCGGCTGCGAAAGAATGAAGAGGATTTGAGCAGTTTGCGCCGAGCCGCCGCCATCAGCGCCGAAGGTCACGTTGCCGCGATGAAGCACTGCAAACCAGGAATGTACGAATACGAACTGGAAGCCGTGGTCGAATACGTCTTCCGCAAACGCGGCGCGGCAGGCGTTGGCTATCCTTCCATCGTCGGAGCCGGATTCAATTCGACGATCCTGCATTACAACACCAACCAGTGTCAGATCAGCGATGGCGATGTGGTGCTGATAGACGCCGGAGCCGAATACAATCTGTTCAGCGGTGACATCACGCGCACCTTTCCCGCCAACGGCAAATTTACCAAAGCTCAACAGGCCATTTACGAAGTCGTGCTGAACGCCAACAAAGAAGTCATCAAAATGGTCAAACCCGGAGTTGGTTATATGACGTTGCATGACCGCAGCGTTGACGTGGTGACGCAAGGATTGATTGATCTTGGTTTATTGACCGGCAGCGTCAAAGACAACGTGGCGTCAAAGGCTTACGAAAAATTCTTTATGCACAAAACCGGCCACTGGCTGGGAATGGATGTTCACGACGTTGGCCGTTACAAACTGGATGACGACTGGCGTCTGCTTGAACCCGGAATGGTGTTCACCGTCGAACCCGGCGTATACATCGCCGCCGGAGCCGAACACGTACCGGAAGAGTTCCTCAACATCGGCGTCCGCATCGAAGACGACGTGGTTGTCACTGAAACCGGCGCTGAAGTCCTGACAACAGGCGTCCCCAAAGAACCTAAGGAAATTGAGGCCATCATGAAAGATTCGGCAAAGGTGGCGTTTTGAATCTTGAACTGTTGGCCGAAGCGTTGAACGCGCGCGCCGATTTCTTCGATGCCCGCCACGAAGCGGCGTTTCGGCTATTCAATGGTTTCACCGAAGGCTGGCCGTCGCTGGCTGTGGATTTGTATGCGCAGACGTTGGTTTTGCACGATTACTCTGAGGCGCCCGAATCAAACTCAGCGACCATCGCTGCCATTCAAGAGCTGTATCAAGCGCGCCTTCCCTGGATCAGCGCCGTTTTGCTGAAAACCCGCAACGCGAAAACGCCTGAAGCGCGCAACGGCGTGTTGCTTTACGGAGAAAAACTCAGCGCCAAAATCCGCGAACACGGCGTTTGGTATTCCATTGCCTTGCAGATGAACCGCGACGCCAGCCTGTATTTGGACACGCGAAACCTGCGAAGCTGGATTCTGCAAAACCTCAGCGATCAACGAGTATTGAACACCTTCGCGTACACCGGCAGTTTGGGAGTCGCCGCAATGGCCGCCGGAGCTTCGCGCGTGGTGCATCTGGATTTGAACCGCACATTTTTGAATGTGGCCAAAACTTCGTACACGCTGAATGGGTTTCCGATTCACAAAACGGATTTTCAAACCGGCGATTTCTGGCCTCTGGTCAGCCGCATGATTCGCGCTGGAGAATTGTTCGATTGTGTGTTGCTCGATCCGCCGTTTTTCGCCTCGACCAGCAAAGGGATGGTGGACGCAGAACACAATTACACACGGTTGATCAATAAAGTGCGGCCCTTGATTGCCGACGGTGGACGACTGGTTGCCATCAACAACGCGCTGTTTGTCAGCGGCGCGGAGTTTTTGCAAACGCTTGAGAGTTTATGTTCGGATGGGTATTTGGCAATCGAAGAGTTGATTCCGGTCGCTGAGGATTTCACGGGTTACGCGACAACACGAGTTGCTTCCAACTTACCAGCCCCTGCGCCATTCAATCATTCCACAAAAATCGCCGTGCTACGCGTGCGTCGCAAAGATGCCAAACAATAATCGTCAAGTGGATTTTGGTTTATACGGATTGACGCGATACCGCTGTTTGACCTTTTCCGGGTCGGGTTTGAGATAGAAGCTGACCTGTTTCTTCGGGTCTTCGCCAATGCGAACGAAAATCAAAATTCCCAGATCAAGCCGGCTTTTGTGCCAGGCCAACTTGGCGTAAAACTTTTCCGGCAAACCGTCCACAACGGTCACATAATCCTGCGTCCATTCTTGCAGTACCATGCGCCCCGAAGGATTCACCACAATTTGAAAGCCTTCGATTTCGGGTTTGTCCGGCAATAATGCCAACACTTCAAATCTAGACAGCCGCATGTGCCGCATTCTACTAAACGACTGCTCCTCTGCACAGTTTGCACCACCTTGCTCCGAATCAGGCGCGGGCAGATTTTTTCTTCGCCAATCTGACTAAAACTGCCTAAAGTAAGCCTGTCGGAATTGACCAGAGATGACCAAACAAACTATAGGAGGATTTATGGAACAAGTGCGTCTGCGCGAGGCGGCGGAGTTGCTGGGCATCAGTTATCAAACACTGAAGCTGTGGATTTATCAGGAAAAGATTCAATCGGTGAAAACCGCCGGCGGCCATCATCGCATTCCGCGCAGCGAGATTGATCGTCTGTCCGGCGCGCGAACTTTGGCGGCGCTGAAACCGAAAACTTCGACCGGGCTGAACGAAATCAGCGGTCGCAACAAACTGCTCGGCATCATCACCAGCGTCCGGTATTCCGGCTTGCTGGCGCAGGTAACGATTGATGTCTGCGGACAATCCGTCACCTCCATCATCACCAGCGATGCTTGCCGGGAATTGCAGTTGAAAAAAGGCGTGGCGGCCTACGCCCTGGTCAAAGCGACGGAAGTGATGCTGATTCGCGCCTGACAAAATTGAACCTTCGAACTCCGAGTCACCGCGCCTTCCGGCCGTTTTGCCGAACTTCAGGCCAATGGACGTGTGACCGATAGGGCGTAAGCGGGAAACGGCTGCGCCTCCCGTACTTGGAAAGGAGCTTTCATGCGATTTCGGCTGCGAGGGCATTGCCTTGCCCTTTTTTGTCTCGCCATCTTCCTTTACAACATCGCTTTGGCCCAAGCCGGACAGGCTGAACTGATTGGCGAAGTTCGCGATGCCGCAGGCGCGGGCGTGAACGGCGCGACGATCACTCTCACAAACACCAGCACGAAAGAGGCCATCACCATCACCGCCACGGAAGACGGCATTTTCATTGTCACCAACTTGCGTCCGGGCGAATACGCCATTGCGGTCAGCGCGCCGAATTTTCGCCGCTTCGTGCGCGAAGGCGTGCGGCTGACCACCGGCGAACGCATCCGGCTGGATGTCAGTTTGAGCGCCGGAAACGTGAGCGATGAAATCACCGTTCGCGCCGACGCTTCGTTGCTGCGCGCAGAAAGCGGCAGTTTGGGGCAGGTCATTCCGAATCGCCGCATCGTGGATTTGCCGCTCAATGGCCGCAACTTTTTTTCGTTGATCACGCTGGCGCCCGGCGTGGTCGCTCCGCCGCCAACGACGGCCGGCCCTTCGCTGCCGCGATTAAACGGAGGCCGTCCGCGCGTCAACGAATTTTTGTACGATGGCATTTCCGCGTTGCAGCCCGAACCGGGGCAGGTCGCTTTCACGCCGGTGATTGACGCGATTCAGGAATTCAAGCTGGAAATCAATTCGCCGCCCGCCGAATTCGGGCGCTTCAACGGCGGCGTCGTGAACTTGACGACCAAATCCGGCACGAACGAATTGCACGGAACCGTCTTTGAGTTCCTGCGCAACGAAGCCTTGAACGCCCGCAATCTGTTTGCACCCGCGACAGCAGCAAATCCGAACAAGCCTGTCTTTCGCCGCAATCAATATGGTTTCGCCGTCGGCGGGCCGGTCATCAAAGAGCGCACCTTTTTCTTCGGCGATTTTCAGGGAACGCGCCAGAGCATTGGCCGCGTGCTGATTTCCAACGTGCCGACGGTGGCGCAACGCAACGGCGATTTTTCCGCCAGCCTGGGCGCGCCGCTGTTTCTGCA
>JAEUQP010000163.1 GCA_016789645.1 Acidobacteriota bacterium
CTGCCCAGCACGAAGTGACAAAAATGCTTTTGGCGTCGTTCGGTACTTATCCCAATACTCTTCGTCAACTTTGCGGACGCGGCTTAGATCAACAGGGAACGGCGGATCCCAATCGGAAAAAGTTTTGGCGTCAGAAATGCCCGGATATTCAGGAGCCAGATTGCGGTCAGCGGCCAGTCCAGTCATCGGTACAATGGCTTCGACTTTGAACTTTGCCTGACCGGTGTCGAGTCGGCCTTCTTCTTTCCAAACGTAATATTCAAACGTCAATTCATCGCCTGGCTTCGCGCCTAGATTACGTGCTGCCCAATCGTTCAGGAATAGCTTGGGCGGTAAATCGAAGTCGGAGGGATCATTGTTCTCAATTCCGCCAGGAATGGATTCGTGAATCCGTTTGCTGAGCGCATCCTGTGTTTGTCCGGGTAATCTGTGAAGGTTGATTTCATCCACAGCGGTGATCAGCGAATAAGGAATTTCTTTATCGCCCAGGCGAATTGAGTTCGCCAGATAGGTCAAGAACAATCCCCTTCGCCAGGCTGGATTCATCGTAATTGCCTTCACCTTTTCAGCCAGCACATCGCTTATGACAGCACTATCGCTTTCCAGCGAAACGGCCTGCTGTTCTTCCAACACACGCAGCTTCAAGCCCAAGTCGGTCAGTGTGAACTGGTCTTTAATCAACGCTTCGGCGGCTGACTGAGCTTGGTCGTTTTTTGCGGAAAGCAAAATTGCGTTGGCCTTGTCGTCCTGTTCCAGATTGCGTTGCAGCTTTTTCAGCGGCAGGAAAATCGCTCGAACGGCTCCTTGTTGCGGGCGAAGCGAAAATTCGCCGATGCTTCCCGACGGCAAATCTTCACGCAAATTGAGACGAACTGAGCGACCTAAATCTTCTTTGCGGCTGTGCAACGATTCGACCGGAATCGCCGATGGCTTTTCGATTCGCAGGATCAACGTATCGCCGGGTTTTGCATTGAGTTCAGACGCCAAGGCTGCGCTGGCCAGCACGTCGTTATCTTGCGGCGCGGCGATGTTCGAGCCGTGAAATTTCCAGAACCGTTCGTCCACACCGTAAACCGCCACGCCACCAGCGCGAGCGTTCGAATCGCTGTGCGTGACGACGCCTTCGATGGCGATCAGCGAGCAAGCATCGGCAAAATTCGCGGCGAAGTTTGGATGCGATTTCAAATCCTCAGCCAACGCTTCGCGGAAAAATCCGGTGGAGGCGACCAGCAAATCCGTCTTGCCCAGTCGAGCCAGCACCAGGTTTTGCAAACTGGCGCGAACGGAATCGCCGACCAGCAAGGCCCCGGCCAGCACGGCGGTCGCGGTAGCAACTCCGAGAACTACGGCAAGGTTTGAGCGCCGAAAATACGTGAGGTTGCGTTTTACCAGAGTAGAAAAATTCATAGAGGAGTCGAGAGTCGGGAGTCGGGAGTCGGGCGGTAGCTACCGTTTACCGACTACCGAATGCCGACTACTTTCAGAATTACTGTTTGACGAAGCGGAAATTACGGATGCGACCGGCGCTCAGACGAAACCC
The DNA here is from genome assembly GCA_016789645.1 of Acidobacteriota bacterium. GTDB lineage: Bacteria > Acidobacteriota > Blastocatellia > RBC074 > RBC074 > RBC074. The sequence continues at coordinate 1,541 of JAEUQP010000163.1, forward strand.
ATTGACGCGATTTTGCGTGTCGCGCGTGAATCGGAACGTGCCCAGAATGCTCAGCGAACTGAACGCATCCCGAAATGCAGGCGTCAACGGAGTCGGCCCAAATTTTTTGCGCGTCACCACCAGTTTGTCGTCTTTCACCGCCACACGGTAGGTCGAATCAATTTCGTCGCTGTAATACGTGCCTTCGTATTCACTCAGTTTGGACGTGTCGGCGGATGGCACCGCAATATAGGTGAATGGCGAACGGCCTTCGATGTTCAGAGTCATTTTTGACGGAGCGCCCGAAGCCGAAGCCTCAAATACGACTTCAACGGGCTGGCCTTCGATGCGGAACCGATTGGCGTCCACCGGAATCAGCGCAGCGTTCAGTCCTGAAACAGACATTTGCAGCTTGCCGTCTTTCAAGGAAACGCGGCCAATCTCTTCCAATTTGGCGTCCCAGTAAGCGCCGACTTTGGCGTTCAAGTCTTGTTCGCTGAGCGTGACGGCGGAGACCGCATTCGAAGCCGGTTTGGGCGGCGGCGTGGCAAAGTCTTTCGCCAGATACAGGTCGGCGACTTGCCGGGCGAACAAGACAGGATTGGTTCCGCCGTAATTGCACAAACAGGCGACGGAAAATTTCTGGTCGGGAAAGCGCATCAAGTGCGAACGATAGCCCGCGTCGCCGCCGGAATGTTCAACCAGTTTCAATCCCTTGTACGTTCCCACAGCAACGCCGCGCGCATACGAAAGCTCTTCGCCGTCGTTGAGCTTGCCGCGAATCTGCATTTGTTCAATCACCCAATCGCCGCCGATCTTCTTGTCGTAAAAGTTCTGATCCCATTTGGCCAGGTCTTCGACGGTGGTCACTAAACTGCTGGCCCCAACGGTGTCGTAATTCGGCACGCTTAGTTTGAAGCTGCTGTTCGGGCCAGGGCCATAAGCGTACGCCTGTCCTTTAACGACGATGGCGTGATCGTCGCGAAACACAGTTCGCGTCATACCCAGCGGTTTGAAAATGTTGGCTTCGGCAAATTCGCGCAGGCTTTGGCCGCTGACCCGCTTAACGATATAGGCCAGCAGCGTGTACCCGGTGTTGCTGTACAGATGTTGGTCGCCGGGTTTGAAGTTCAACTCTTTCATGCGCGACACCAGATCAAGGATGTCGTCATCGCGCACAACGTCTTCGCCCAAGCGTGTGCCGGACATGATCAGCAAATTCCATTGGTCGCGCAGCCCACTGGTGTGATGCAGCAAATGGCGAATGGTGATGGGCTGATCGAATTCGCGCAGTTCGGTGATGTATTTTTGGACTTTGTCGTCCAGCGAGAGTTTGCCTTGTTGCGCCAGCAGCAAAATCGAAAACGCCGTGAACTGTTTGGACACCGACGCAACGTGAAATGGCGTATCGGGTTTGATCGCCACGTCGTGATCCAAATCGGCCATTCCGTATCCGCGTTTGTAAATAATCTGGCTGTCTTTGATGACAGCCAACGCGCAACCGGGCGAATTGGGTTTATCGAATTGTGTGAAGACCTTGTCTACTTTTGCGGTCAGGTCGGCATCACCGGATTGCGTGTTGGCCGACGGGACGAATAGGGAAAACCCTGCGATTGCCAACACAACCATGCTCGCGCGCAAAGAGAGAGTTAAATTCATCATCGTGTTCCTCGCAGTTGGTGGAATCAGACTTGTTTGAGTTTGCGATCCATCAGCTCAAATCGAATCGGGAATTTTGCAGCCAGATCGGCGCTGTGAGTGACGACGATCAGGATGGTTTGTTGTTGCCGATGCAGATCGAGCAGCAAATCGCCAACCGTTTCCGCCGTGTCGTGATCCAGATTGCCTGTGGGTTCGTCCGCCAGCAGCAGCAGCGGTTGGTTAATCAGCGCGCGAGCAATCGCAACGCGCTGTTTTTCACCGCCGGAAAGTTCCGCCGGACGATGGTGCATGCGTTCGGCCAGGCCGACTTGTTTCAGCAAGGTTTGCGCACGTTCGACGGCGTTTCCGTTCGATTTGGCGACCAGTGTTGGCGTCAGCACGTTTTCCAGCGCCGAACATTGCGGCAACAAATTGTGATCCTGAAAAATGAAGCCGATCTTTTCATTGCGAAATGCGGC
>JAEUQP010000783.1 GCA_016789645.1 Acidobacteriota bacterium
AGCCGCCGCCGTCACCACTCGTCCGCGAGGCGTGCGATTCAAAAACCCGATTTGAATCAGGTACGGTTCATAAATTTCTTCGATGGCTTCTTTGTCTTCGCTGATCGAAGCCGAAATTGTGCTGACGCCGACCGGACCGCCTCCAAATTTTTCGATGATCGTCGTCAGCATCTTGCGATCAATTTCATCCAGGCCGAAACGATCCACTTCCATGCGGTTGAGCGCATTCGTGGCGACTTCTGCGGTAATCAAGCCGTCAAATTCGACTTCGGCGAAATCGCGAACTCGGCGCAACAACCGATTTGCGATGCGCGGCGTTCCCCGCGCGCGCATCGCAATCGCGCGTGCGCCGCTGGTTTCGACGTTGGCTCCCAGAATCGAAGCCGAGCGTTCGACAATGACCTGCAAATCTTCGACAGGATAAAAATCCAGATGGAAGTTGATGCCGAATCGTCCGCGCAAGGGAGCCGTAATCAATCCCGGTCGCGTCGTCGCACCAATCAACGTGAAGCGCGGCAATTCCAGCTTCACCGAACGCGCCGACGGCCCCTGGCCGATGACCAGATCGAGTTCGAAATCTTCCATCGCTGGATACAGGATTTCTTCGATGGCGGGATGCAACCGGTGAATTTCGTCAATGAACAGCACATCGCACGCTTCCAGATTCGTCAGCAGCGCCGCCAGATCACCGGCTTTTTCAATCACCGGGCCGGCAGTGACTTTGAGCTTCGCCCCCATCTCGCGCGAAATGATGCTGGCGAGCGTTGTTTTTCCCAATCCCGGCGGCCCATTGAGCAACACATGGTCTAAAGCTTCACTGCGCGCCAATGCTGCTTTGACGAAGATGTGCAGATTGTCTTTGACCTTTCGCTGGCCAATGTATTCGCGCAGGGATTGCGGACGCAGCGAAAGTTCAACCTCTTGCTCATCGCATTGGGCTGTGCGAGTTCGGATGTCAGCGTCTAAGTTGCTCAGAGTTGCCTCCTCCAGGAATCAAAGCCAAGTATTAATGCGTTCTCAAGCCATTGCTTAAACCTTGGAATGATAGTTGTCAGAGGTTCACCTGTTGAACATTCAAATGCTTCACTAGATAAAGGCTTGGACGGTCCAGGAATTGTTATATATGCCAGCCCACACGCAAGCCGCCAGTTCGAGTTCCGCAATGTATAAAAATCAAACTGAAACTGAATCTGAATAGAATTACCTTGCCAAATTTGCACTGAACACACCCACCCATCTGACATAGTTGCAGCTTCAATACCAAATCGCTCCGCGATCATTGCGCTAGTTCCAAGGTCAATTGCAGCATTGCGCATGTACCCTAAACCATAATTGTATTTCTTGATGCTGATGTTTTGTCGGCCACCAATTTCACCTACCATCTGGTCAAACTTGCTAACAAGTTCGTCAATTCGCTCCATTGTTATTACTTGAAGCGCTTCAGCAACTTGTTTGTACTGACTACGAAGCTTATTCCATTCTTCAATAAATAAGCGTTTATTTTCTTCTTTCGCCTTTAGGTATCGCGCTCCTGCAAGAATAATCTGCTCAACAGAGTCATTAGGCAGCAAAACATTGCCAGAAAGTTTAATTGCTTGGTTGAGTGCCTTCTTCTGCAATCTTCCAAAGGCACTTACAAGTGGTAGTAAATCGCCCCAATCGGCTTTTTCAAGGCAATCAATGTATTCAGTTCGATCATCCCGATGGACAACAAAGGGAAACCATCCCGCACGAATTAGGACTAAGGATGCTAGCGCTCGCGCCACACGCCCATTACCATCCTGAAATGGGTGAATCTGTGTAAACCGATGATGCAGCCAAGCGGATTCGACTTCAGGAGGAACTCCTCCTTGCAAATGCTGTTTATGTATTTCAATCAAACGATCCATTTCTGATGCGACTTGTTCAGGTGGACAGTATTCATGAACTGAGCCGTCTGGCCTCGTTGGATTGTTTGGCCACTTTTTCCAATCACCCCGAAGAAGAGATATTTGAGTTTGGCGGCCAGATGAATCAATACCAGTTGCCGTTTCCTGGTGAGTAGTAAGGGCTTGATGAACTTGCTTGATATACGAAGTGGAAAGCTCGCGTTTTTGACCAACGAAGTCGAATAAACCTTCGACCACAGCTTCGTGGTCTTTCAGCATCGGGATGATTTCTTCAGCAGGTTTGTTGGCGTCGCCGTGAGCGATCAGGCTGGCGTGCAATCCTCGCTCAATCAACGTCCGAGTCACTCCACGATCAATATCGTAAAGCCCTTCAATAATTCCAGTTTCAATTGCCCATTCGCGGCGCAACCGAGCTTGGAATTCCAGGTAAGCCGGAGAATCTTTCAATGTGACGACTTTTTCTTTCCAAACGGCAAACAACCCGGCCAACTCGCTTGAAGCGAGTTTTTGCCAGTCGTTTGGCAAATCTTCGATTGGCTTCCATTTGTAGCCAGTCATCTTCGGATTCCTTCTACTTCGCCAACGTCCTCAAGGATTGTTTCAGCGCATCTGTAAAACCGGCTTCCGGCGTTTCTTTTAACACTGCGCCGACGGCTTTTTCAGCCTGAGCGCGCACGTAGCCCAGATTGACCAGCGCCGAAATCACGTCTTCGCGCATCGCATCGCCGGTTTGAGCGATCACCGCCGTTGTCGAATCTTCCAATCCGGGCGGCAAAATCGCTGCGACCTTGTCTTTGAGTTCCACCAGCATGCGTTCGGCAGTTTTTTTGCCAACGCCGGGAATGCTGGTCAGTTTGGTCAGGTTTCCGGCGCGAATCGCCTGAATCAAGTCTTCGGCGCTCAAGCCCGATAAAACTGTAATTGCCAGCTTCGGGCCAATGCCGGACACGCTGTTGAGCAGCAAAAACAATTTCTTTTCCGCTTCGGTGCGAAAGCCGAACAGTTGCAGCGCGTCTTCGCGGACGTGCGTATGAACGCGCAAACTGACGTTCGCTCCAATTTCGCCCAGGTCATAAAACGTCGAAAGCGGCACGTTCAGTTCATACCCAACGCCGCCCACGTCAACAATGACGGAGTTCGGTTGTTTTTGAATCAGCTTGCCGGAAATGTGCGCGATCAATAGCGGTTCTCCGTAAAAATTTTCGATGCGCGCGGAGTGTACGAAGCGCCGCAACCCTTGTCAAAACGCCAAGTTGACAGTGGTCAGAAGCCTACGCTATCGTGCATTTCCGTTTGAGGTAAAGCATTCCAAGAGCATGAAAACAGAGAAGATTTCAGAACTGACGACCAACCGCCTGTCGGTTTATCTGCGTTGTTTGAACGAACTGGCGGCCTCTGGGGTTGAAGCCGTTTCCTCCAAAACGATGGCGGAACAGTTCAATCTGAATTCGGCGCAGATTCGCAAAGACCTGGCTTATTTTGGCGAATTCGGCGTGCGTGGTGTCGGTTACAACGTTGAAGAATTGCGCCGACAACTGATTGAAATTCTGGGGCTGACGGTCAAACGCAAGGTCGCCATCGTCGGTTTGGGAAACCTGGGAACGGCGTTGGCCAATTATCACGGCTTCAGCCAGGGCAATTTTGAAGTCGTTGGCTTGTTTGACGACGATCCGGCCAAGCTGGGAAATCGCACGCGCGCGGGATTGAGAATTCAAAGCACACAGGCATTGACCGATGCCATCCGCCGCGAAGGCATTGAAATCGTTGTCATTGCCGTCCCCGCCAACGCCGCTGAACGAGTGTTGGAACAAGTGACCGAAGCCGGTGTGCGCGCCGTGCTGAATTTCGCTCCGGTGCATCTGGCCGCCAAACCCGGCGTGAAGGTCAAAAACGTAGACCTGACGATTTCGCTGGAAAGCCTGTCGTATTTCCTGGCCAATCCCAGCAGCGAAGCGATCAACATTGTGGACAGAGAATTTCTCCGACATGAGGCCGCCGCCGGTGCAGCAAAGTAAACATGATTGACGAACAGAAGATCAAAGAGCAGATCGTTCAAATCGCTACGCGGTGTTATGACAGAGGTTTGTTGGTGGCGGGCGATGGCAACATCAGCGTGCGCGTCGGCGAAAATCGCTGCATTGCGACGCCGTCGGCGGTCAGCAAAGGCTGGATGACGCCGGAGATGATGGTCACGGTGGATCTGGACGGCAACCCGCTGGAACCTTCGGAATACAAAGTTTCTTCCGAATGGCCAATGCACAAAATCATTTATCAGCATCGCCCGGACATTCACGCCGTCGTTCACGCGCATCCACCGCACGCGACTGGATTCGCCGTCGCCGGTTTGAGTTTGAGCAAAGCAATTCTGTCCGAAGTTGTGCTGACGCTGGGTTGCGTGCC
>JAEUQP010000243.1 GCA_016789645.1 Acidobacteriota bacterium
AATGCTCGCGCGCTGAGTCGCAACGGATACAAAATTCAACTCGCTCAGGTCGCCGTCAAACGCGCGATTCTGCAAGCGGCTGCTTAGTCAATGATGAATGCGGAATGATGAATGATGAATTTAGACGACTCATCCTTCATCATTCCTGCTTCCTCATTCGGAGGTTAATGATGGCTGAACTTCACAACCTAGACCCAAATCGTCCGAATCTGTGCGCGGCGCTGCGCACGAAAAACATGTTCGTCTGGTCAGAAAACGATCCGCACCATACCCACACCGGAGTGTTCTGGTGTTTGTATACGCAAGGGCCGTTGGGACCGGATGGCCAACTGGCCGAACCCGGCAACTGCGACGCCAGCGAACGCAATTGCCATTGCCAGGAAATCGCTGTAGCCTGAAACGGCTCGGAGTACCGCCTTCAGGCGGCAAACTTTGAACTTGAGCATCGCCGCCTGAAGGCGGTACTCCAAACATAATCATGGAGGGTAGTAACAATGCGGAAACTCACTTTTATGCTTTCGATTTGCTTCGCAGCAATGCTGGGTTCGACAGCCAGCGCGCAGCAGATTTACGGCGAATACATCGAATCACGCAACGCCGATGTCTGGACAGGCCATTGTTTCGCAATGGCTGAAGTCAATTTGATGGGCGATCAAGCCATCGTCGGTTGGCGCGTATCGAAAGGCGAATGGAACGGCGTCAAGCTCGATGGATTGAGCGTCGTCGGCGTCGCCAAAGCGTCCGGCACCTTGGGCAGTCCATACGAAAATCCATATCCGGCCAAGGCCGTGTTGATCTTTGACGAAAAGGCGACTCCGGAACAGCGCGACGCGTTGAAAGCCTTTGCCCAGGAAATGGGCGGCGAATTGTTGAAAAACGTCGTTCGCACGGAAGCTGCTCCGATCAGCATTTCACTGGAATTTACTGGCGAACATCCGACGGGCGGCCAATTGCAAGCAGGAGAGTTGGCGAATATCGTCACTCGCCAGTTCACGCAACGCGACAAAATCTGCGGCCACGAACAAACTTACTATCCGCCGCTGACACCGACTTCGCACGCCATGCCTGCGGTGGCTTCGCTCGACCAATTCAAAGGTGAAGGTCTCGGCGTAAGCTGGTCGCTGCGCGAAAAACGCAGCGCCTTCGTCGGTCATTTCGCCAAATAAAATCAATTCAAATCAGAATAGACAGGATTCACAAGATTTCTCAGGATTGGTTTTCATCCTGAATCATCCTGTAAGTCCTGTCTATTTCACTTTAGAGAAGGAGTTTGGATGGTAAAGCAGTTGTTTGCTTGTCTGTTGTTGATTGCATTGGCTCCGCTGGCGATGGCGGAAAACTTCAAAGTTGAATCTATCGCCGCACTGAAAGACGCATCTGTCGCCGAAGCTGTGCGCAGTGTGTTGGACGAAAAAGGTTTGCGCGTTACGGATGACAAAGGCAAAACCGTGTGCGACATCTGGTTTCGCAAAGAAATTCCCGTCGGCAAGGAAGAAATTCCCGGAGCCAGTTTTGGCCAGATTGCCGAAGGAACGTTCATCGGCGTGATCAACTTCCCGTCGAATACATCGGACTTTCGTGGGCAAGGAATCAAAGCCGGCTGGTACACCTTGCGCTATGCGTTGATTTTGCAGGATGGCAATCACCTGGGCGTTTCGGCAGCGCGCGATTTCTTTCTGCTCTGCCCTGCCGCCGACGATAAAGACCCGAATGCCGCAATGAAGATGGACGAAATGCTGAAACTCAGTCGCGCCGCTGCTGGTGCAGGTCATCCGTCTCCCTGGTATTTCGGAATGGCGACTTCGGCGGAAAAGGAACTGCCGAAAGTCATTAAGAACGAACACGAACACGTCATTCTGGAAACTACGCT
>JAEUQP010000276.1 GCA_016789645.1 Acidobacteriota bacterium
TGGACGACGACTGTGGCTTTGGTTTCGGCCAGGAAGCGTTCGTGAGCTTGTTTGCGCCATTCCGCCGGGCGCAACGTCAACAGCAATTGATCGCCTGTTGGCGTCCAAATCAGTTCGGAGTTTCCTGCAACCATTTTGGCCGCGGGCAATTTGACGGGCTGCAACTTGTTGCTGGCGCGCTCCCAGATAGCAGGCTCGAACAGGTCGCCATTGAACACCAGCATCGCCAAACGGCTGCCGTCCGGTGACCATTTCATCTGGCGGACTTGGCGTTTTTCGCCGAAGAGCTTTTGCGACTTGCCGGTTTGAGCATCAACCACCAGCACGTCAGTGTTTGCAGGCGCAAAGTATGTCGGATCGCCGAACCGAGAATTATCAATGCCGATGCGGTCGCGCAAACTGCCAGCGGCGGCGGCAATCCAACGCCCATCGTCGCTGACATCGGCTACGTTGACATTCGTTACGTCGAGCAAATCATCAACGGTGAACGCCTGTTGATTTTGAGCGGTGGAAACAACCGGCGGGATCAACGTCAAAGCAGCGATCCAGGCAATTACAAATAAACGGCGGGTGATTGAGCGACGCATAACTGGCCTCCGACAGATTGAAGTCTGTTTGACTGTAATGAATGTTGAAATGCGGTTGACGCGCGCACTCTACTTCTCACTCTTTCATAGATCAAATATCTTCGGAGGCGAAAAATTCAAAGTAACTGATCAGGCGGCTTCGTCACGTAGTGACGGCTGATTTTAGGCAGGTCGTTTACGGCCTGTGAAGAAGGAGCGAGAAAATGTTCGCGTCGCGTAGCGACGGCTGAACTTCGTGACATCGTTCAGGCGTCACTACGTGACGCGATTGATTGCCGAACACTTTGCAGGCCGTAAACGACCTGCCTAAATTCAAAAGCCACTACGTGGCTGTGGCTGAGCAGTTACAATTCAAAAAGCCGCAGTGGAGATTGAATCTCACACTGCGGCTTTTGAAGTAGAGTCAGCCGCCAGATGGCGGACAAGGAACAATTACAGCCCTTTCTTGGCGATGTATTTGATCAGGTCGCGGACGCGGCAGGAATAACCCCACTCGTTGTCGTACCACGACAGAATTTTCAACAGATTGCCACCGATGACTTTGGTGTATTCGGCGTCCACGATGGACGAATTGGAATTACCGCGGAAGTCTGTGGAAACCAGCGGCGCGGTTTCAAAACCCAGAATGCCTTTCAGTTCGCCGTTGGCGGCATCGCTCAGAGCTTTGTTGACTTCTTCGGTGGTGGTTTCTTTGTCCAGTTCCATCACCACGTCCACGACCGAAACGTTCGGCGTGGGAACGCGGACGGAAATGCCGTCGAATTTGCCTTTCAGTTCCGGCAACACCAAGGCAACGGCTTTGGCCGCGCCGGTCGAAGTCGGAATCATTGAAAGCGCGCCCGCGCGAGCACGGCGCAAATCCTTGTGCGGGAAATCCAGAATGACCTGATCGTTGGTGTACGAATGGATCGTCGTCATCTGAGCTTTTTTGATGCCGAATTTGTCGTTAATGACTTTGGCGACCGGAGCCAGACAGTTTGTCGTGCAAGAAGCGTTCGAGAGCACGTGATGTTTCGCCGGATCGTAGGAGCCTTCGTTGACGCCGAGCACGATGGTGATGTCTTCACCTTTGGCCGGGGCGCTGATGATGACTTTTTTGACCGGGCCGCGCAGGTGAGCGGCAGCTTTTTCCTTGTCGGTGAAACGACCGGTGGATTCGACGACAACTTCCGCGCCGACTTCTTCCCACGGAATCAATTTCGGGTCTTTTTCGGCAAACACACGAAACGTGTCGCCCGCGACGGTGATGGTATTTTCCGTGTGGGTGACTTCCTGTTCCAGGTTGCCGAGGATGGAATCGTATTTCAGCAAATGAGCCAGCGTTTTCGTGTCAGTCAAATCGTTGACCGCAACGATATCGAAATCTTTGTCTCCCAGCACGGTTCGCAGGACGTTGCGTCCAATGCGTCCAAAGCCATTGATACCTACTTTGATAGCCATTGTTCTTCTCCTGATTTAGGGTTGAGATTGAGATTGGTCTTCAGGCAATGGCTACAGACGCGAATCGCAGCCAAGCTTGAAGTTTGGGAAAGTAGCGTAGCGTGCCGGAGGTGTCAACCGAAGTTTGCCAAGTGGGCAAACCAAGTTGAATCAGTTGTCAGTCGTCCGGGACGCTACTAAGATCAGGACGAAGCAGAGCAGCATCACTCGTACAATAAAATGGCAGGTTCAACCAAAAGTAGTCTGACCGCATGAAAATTTCCGGGCAAATTTCCGATTCTGAAGTCCCACAAGACATTTTGCTCCCAGCCGATTCCCCGCGAATGAGGCTGGAGGAGTTTTTCCCATTGGCGCTGCGGCGGGTTTTTGCGCTGGGCGAACTTCACGCGCAAGGATTGTTTGGGGGAAATTGGGGAATTGAGCAAGCCCCCTCGCTGTCAGCCAAACGGCGGGATTCGCTGGTGTATGCCTCGCCAGAACAAACCGGGCGCATGAATCGCGCGGTGGATTACCGTTCGGATTTTTATTTGCTCGGCGTGGTGCTGTACGAATGGTTGACGGGCGCTCCGCCGTTTGTGTCCGATGATTCGCTGGAATTGATTCACTGGCACATCGCCAAAACTCCGCCCGCACCCGCCGAACTCGATCCCGGAATTCCTCGACCGCTTTCGCGACTCGTCATGAAGTTGTTGGCCAAGACGGCGGAAGATCGTTACCAAAGCGCATTGGGGTTGAAAGCCGACTTGGAACGTTGCGCCAACGAATGGGCAACGACGGGAACAATCGCAGACTTTCCGTTGGGCGAGCGAGATTTCCCCGATCGCTTTCTGGTTTCGCAACGACTGTATGGTCGCGAACAGGAAGTTGAACAGTTGCTGCAAGCCTTCGACCAGGCTTGTCAGGGAAACGTCGAAGCGGGCGCGATGTTGTTGGTGACGGGATATTCGGGCATTGGCAAAACCTCGTTGATTCAGGAACTGTACAAACCGATTGTCCGGCAACGAGGGTATTTCATTTCCGGCAAATTCGATCAGGTGGCACGCGCCAATCCGTTCGGCGCGTTGATCCAGGCGTTTCGCGGATTGGTGCGCCAGTTGTTGACCGAAAGCGAAGAGCGATTGGCACCGTGGCGAATTCAGCTTGCCGAAGCGCTGGGAGCAAACGGCGGCGTGTTGGCCGAAGTCGTGCCCGAAATTGAATTGATCATCGGCAAACAGGCTCCGCCGCCGATGGTTGGGCCGACTGAAGCGCTGAATCGGTTTCAATTGGTGATTCAAAATTTTGTGGCGGCAATTGCGCGACAGGAACATCCGCTGGTGATTTTTCTGGATGATTTGCAATGGGCGGATTCGGCGACGTTGAGTTTGTTGCAACCGCTGCTGACCAGTCGCGAAATTCGCGCGCTGTTTTTGATCGGCGCGTATCGTGACAACGAAGTGGATGCAGGGCATCCGTTGACGCGCGTATTCAACGAACTGGAACGCGCCGGAGCCGAACTTCATCGTGTCGTGCTGGGGCCGTTGCGTCTGGCAGACCTGACGCAACTGATTCGAGATACGTTGCGCGGTTCGCTGGAAGATGCCGAACCACTGGCCAGACTGGTGCTGGAAAAAACCGGAGGCAATCCGTTTTTTGTCATTCAGTTTTTGAAGGCGTTGGAGCAAGACGGATTTTTGACCTTCGAGCCTTCACAAGCCCGGTGGATGTATCAGATCGAAGCCATCGCCAAGGCTCCATTGACCGACAACGTCGTGGATTTGATGACGTGTAAAATTCAGCGGCTGGCGGAACGAACGCAACGCGCGCTGACGCTGGCGGCTTGCATCGGCAATCAATTCGATCTTCACACGCTGGCCATCGTCAGCGAACAATCTACGGAAATCACTGAACAGCACTTGCAGCAGGCGATTGATGAAGGACTGCTTCTCGTAGCAACAGAACCTGGTTCCCAACTCCCAATTTACAAATCCTATGCATTTCTGCACGACCGGGTTCAACAAGCCGCTTACGCCTTGATTTCCGAAGCCTGGAAAAAGCCGGTTCATCTGGCCGTAGGGCGTTTGTTGCTGGAACACAGCGACAGCCAAAATCCCGAAGAAAAGCTGTTCGACATTGTTCATCACCTGAATCTGGCCAGCGATTTGATTTTCGACAGCACTGAACGGCTGGAACTCGCGCGCTTGAACCTGAGCGCCGGGCGCAAAGCCAAATCATCCACGGCGCATGCGGCGGCGTTGGAATATCTGCAAGCCGGGCTGGCGTTGCTCGACGACGAATGCTGGCAGAGCGATTACGATCTGGCGTTTGCGCTGCATCTGGAAGCCGCCGAATGCCGTTACCTGTGTGGTGATTTCGCACAGGCCGAGCAAGACATCGAACTGGCGTTGCAGCGCGCCACCGACAAACTGGACAAGGCAAACGCCTATCGGTTGCGAATGGTGCAATATGAAAATATGTCGCGGTATACGGAAGCGGCAGACAGCGCGCGCGAAGCGTTGAAGTTGTTCGGAGTGCTGTTTCCCGATTCGCCGGAAGAAACGCAGGCGGCGCTGGAACAGGAGCTTGCGACGATCGGGGAATTGCTGGGACAACGCGCCATCGCATCGTTGATTGATTTGCCTGTGATGACCAATGCAGAGATTCGCATGGTGATGAACATTCTGACGACGATCTGGTCATCCACGTATATTTTGGGCGATGCGATCTTGGCGCG
>JAEUQP010000391.1 GCA_016789645.1 Acidobacteriota bacterium
CGCGCCCGAATCGGACGCACAACGTTCGATTCCGTTCGATTACACCTTCAAATTCGAATTGAAAGGTGAACAGAACCGCACACACCGGTCGGTGGTGACTGTCAGCGTGGAAGCCAGTTTCACGGCGGTTTCCATCGGCTACGGTGTGATTCCGCGAGTGACGTCGGTCGTCTTTGGCCCGGCGATGATCGTCGTCAATCCGGCCAGACTGACTGCCGGACAGACGAACGTGTTTTACAACGAGTTGATTACTCAAAACGGTGGACGAGGCCGTGTGACGTTTAGCGTTAGCGCAGGCGTTTTGCCCGCGGGGCTAACGTTGACGCCCGCAGGCGTATTGTCGGGCACTCCAACAATTGTGGGAAATTCTCCCATCACTATCAGGGCAACGGACGAAGACGGAGCTTTCGGCGAACGCGATTACGTGCTGGAAATCATCGGAGCGACACCGACCATATTGTTTTCAAACATCATCCAGCCTACGCCGTTGCCGAGTTTGCGCAACATCACCATCAATAACCTGTTCGGCGGTCTTCAGCGCGCACTGACCGAAACGCCTGATTTGCTGAGCGGCGAAACCGGCCCTGAAGCGGTTTTTGGCGGCGGCATACGGCTGAATCCGCAATTCGCCGAACTGGCGCTGCTCAACGACGGGCGAAACCAGATCAACGACATTGAAACATTGCGACGGTTGTTTCAGGCGGTCAGCGCGCCTTCGGGCGAAATCCAGTTTCTGTACGCGCTGTTTGACGATGGAAGCGGGCGTGAGTTCCAGAGCGAGCCTTTGCTGAACACGGCGGGACTGGGGACTTCCAACGGCGACCGCCCGTTTCGGTATTTTGCTCACCCGATCACGTTTGCTCCACGTTCGACCATTCGCATGGAAGTGACCGAAAAGTCTGACTTCCAGGGCGAACTGCATGTTTCGCTGCACGGATACAAAGTGCTGGGCACGCCGGGCACGCCTACTGCTGCGAATCGCCCATTGCGACGGCGAGGGCGGAGGTAACGATGAGCAATCGCATCAACAGCAGGCTGAATTATGGCGCGCCGAATTTGTGGCCGTCGAATCATTCGCTGGTTGAATCGGCGGGCGGGCTTTGCACTGCCTGCGGCGTGCCGTTCGATTCTCAGTACTTCGACGAATCAGGCATTGTCACGGCTCCGCAACCAGGTGAAAAAGTAACGTTGGCCGAATTCGATTTACCGCCTCAGTACTGCGGAGTCCTGGAATACTTTTCACAATTCACTGACCAGTACGTGAACGACCGCGCGGCAATCCGAACCCTGGGAATCGAATGGTCAATTCAAGCGGACGGCAGCCCATTGTTTCCTTATTTGAGCCTAGATCGAATCATCAACCCTTGGGGCGAATGCGCCTTTCCGGTTTCGATACGGTTGCCGGAAAACGCGACGATCCGTTTCATCGCACGGGGCGTTCCCATCAGCGGTGGCGGCTCAAGCCCAATCAATGAAATCGGCGGCAGATTGCTGGGACGATTCTGGTTCAACACGACATACGGTGATGTTGCGCGACAGCACACATAACTTGAGTTGCCGGTTGATTCCCGTGCCATCCGGGCGCGCTTACCGTGTGGCGTCGCCGCCGTCCAACGCCAGGGTGACGCGCGAACTGGCCGATGAACTGAGTCGCGCATTGGAACGATTTGCTGTCGAAGCCGGATTCGACGACCGGCGGCGCGTCAGCATTTATTTCCGGCTAGGCATTTTCGGGCATCACCAGTTGGGCCGCGCGGCTGACATTTACGCCGTCGGCGGCACAGGCATTGATGAATGGAAACGCCGTTGGGACGAAGCGTGTCGCCGCGCGGTGCTAGCCAATGACGCGGCGACACGCCAGATCATCACGAAGCGCGAGCCCGTGACCAATCTGGGCTGGCGGCTTTACAAGGCGCTGCAGCTTTATGGCCGCTGGGCGCAACCGTACGGATTTCCTATTCAACTTTTCGGTCCCTGGACTCGATCCGAAGGGCCCTGGAAACACATCAGTGACCGGCTGCTGCGAGCGCATCTGGATCACATTCACGTGGCGAAATGACCGCATTGTTTCGTCGCGCGGCATCAACGCAGATCAACCAAGAGAGGTACAGAGATGGCGCGCCACTTTGCCAATCATATCAACTTCAGCGAACAGCATCGCGGAATGCCGATTTCGCCTTTTGCTGCGTCATTCGATTCCAGCGGCTTCGACGCGCCGATTCGCGTCATGCTGATTGCGGTTCGGCACGATCCGCAGCCGCCCGTGTTTTACGAGCATCAGTTGCTGCAACGACTGCACGCCTTGCTAGCTACACCCGGCGATCAACCAGAGATGATCCCGCAAGAACCACCTGCTGTTTACGCCCGGCAAATTCCGGCGGAGCTGTTCGAGAAAACTTGTACGCCGCTGCCGCCGCGCCTGTTGCCGCCGTTGCCGCCTGCGCCAAGTGAGCAACTCACGCGCAAACCCAGACTTGTGCATGGCGACTTGCTGACAGACAACAATGGCCAGTTGTATGAACGATTCGGGCGACAGGTGCGTCCTCTGCAACACGTGGTTTCCGGGCCGCGCGGAGAAATTCTGGAACTCGTCGCCCCCCCTCAACCCAATTCCGCCGCAAACCAAAAAACCGACGACCGGCCTGATGACCCAACCACACCTGCCGAAACGCAGCCGCCAATCGCCGCCCGGCAAACTCCGACATCTGGTTTCACTGCGCCTCATCGTCCAATGCGTCCCGCCCCAAGGCGCATGCCGGTCGAACGCGCAAACCATCCGGTCAACCTGTCCCCCAACCGGCAGCCGATTCAACAACAACCGCCACCGCGCGTCGAAGAGCAGCCACAACCTGTTCAACAGGCAACTGAAACTGCGCCCTCTTTGAAAATGGCGATTCCCGAAGACCGAATTAAACCTTGGGAATTTCGGTTGAGCCGCGACGAGGCGCTGTACGACATGCGGCTCGAAGCTGCCGCCAGCAGTACCCTGATCGGTTCGATTCGCAATCTGAAACGTCGCATCGGCAATCGCCAGGCGTTTCAAAAATGGCAGGCGCTGCTTTGCAACAAGAGTTTGGAGGAACAACTTTGGGAAGTTCGCCCTCCCGCAAAACAAGTTTCGCATCCGCAGGTGCGCGAATGGGCACAGCACGCTCTGGCACAAGCCGGGTACGATCCTGCCGTGATGCTGACTGAATGGGAAATTTTCTGGCGGCGCAAAGGATTTTGAGCGCGACGTCAGGCTGACATCTTGGAGGCATTATGAAGTCACGCAATCGAAGGAGAAGACGAAACAGTTCGCCCGCCGCTCCTGTTCCAACAACGCCGCCGCTGAGCCTGACAGCGGAAATCGAACAATCCATCGAAGCGCGCGACAAGCTGGAAGCGGCCATCCCGCGATTCAATCAGCAGCGCGAACAGGCCAAGCCAGCGTTTTTGCGTTCGCTGGCAACCAGTTTGCAGACAGCGGAAATCAGCCCGAACGTGATTCAGGAACGGTTGACAACATTGAACGCCGAACAAGCGCGCGCTGCCGAACAGTACGATGCGTTGCAGCAATTCCAGGCGTTGTTCAAAGTCCGCGTCGAAGCGTTCAAGGCTGCTTCGCCTCTGGAAAGCGCCAGCGCGTTGCAAAACATCATCACGCGGTTGAGCGCCGAACGCGGCAATCCCGGAGCTGACCAAAACGCGATCAACGCGCGAATCAAACTGCTGGAAGACGAATTGAAAGCATTGCAAACGAAGTTGCCTCCGGCGCCGCCACGCGATCCCAAAGACAAAGAGCGCGAAGGACCGCCACAGCGAAAAGCTGAAACGAAATCCGGTCGCACCAAAGCGACCAGGAAGTGAGGAACGTTGTATGGGCTACATATCTGCGGGCGAAGATTTTCAAATGGCGGGAGCTTTTGGCTGTGGCGGCAATTGCGGCTGCGCACCGTGTGCTGCGCGCAGGCTTGGGAATCATGAGTTGGCTGAATGGTACGAAGAAGAGGAGGAGGAACCCCATCCACCCGCTCGACCTGCGACAGGCAATCGCGGCGGGTCAGCGATGGGCGAACCGCCACAGCGGTTGGTCTTGCAAACGCCCAGTTTGTTGCAACGCGATCCCACGCCTCCGTGGCAGAGAAGGTTGCAAAATGTGATGAGTCAGGGACTGACTTTGCGTCCGCCGTTTCAATCGCCCGGCACGGGAATGCCGCCGCCTCCAAGACGGCTCGACTTGAGTCTGTCGCCGCGATTCCAGCAAGAGCTTTGGGAAAAATGGGAAAGAGAGCGGAGGAACAGGGAAATGTTCGCCCCGATGCCGCCTCCGCCACCAACCAGGTCCTTGGGGCAGGCGATCCGAACTTACATTGACGGGCAGCTCAATTCGCTGATGGACAGGTTGGGAATTCCGCAGCCGGTGCGCGGCGTGATTCGCAGCGGCGTGCGCGACGCCATCGGTCGTGGCGCTATTGAATTGCTCGACCGAACTTTGACCAGCGCAGGCGTCGGCGGCGAAGGCAGAGAAGCCATCACCAACAGCGTTCGTGCAGCAATGGAAACGATTCGAGTTCGGTAACGGTTTTGAGACGACCATGGCATTTCCGGCGCTACAAACCAAGCGGCCTTACAGCCAGCTTGCCCCAGCTTACGATCAGGCTCTCGGCTGGCCGACGTTTCTGCGCACGCGGCGCAGCTTCGAGCGATTGTCGCGGCTTTACGACATCCGTTTTCACAACGCCGCCGACCTCGGTTGCGGAACGGGATTGTTTGCGAATTACCTGAGCCGATGTTGGGACGTGCCGGTGTGGGCGGTGGACATTTCACCGGACATGCTGCGCGTTGCCAAACGCAACTGTTCAAGCTCCGGCGTGCGGCTGCTCCAGCAGGACATTCGCTGTTTGCGATTGCCGGAGCCGGTTGATCTGGCGACGTCGAACTTCGACGCACTGAATCATCTGACCGGCAAAGACGATTTGCGAGTGGCGTTCCAGCGCGTAGCCGAAAACCTGAGACCGGGCGGTCATTTTTACTTCGATTTGATTACGCCGTGTTTTCCGCTGAGCAAACGAGCGGTTTACGTGCGCAAGATCGCAGCGCAACACCGTCAAGTGACGCAACTGATTCGCTGGAACCCGACGCACCGGATCATTTCCATCACCGTCGCGGTGCAATCGTCCGATTCGCCAAGGGCGAAACTGGAATTCCACCGCGAGCGCGTTTACTCGTTCGAAGAAGTTGGTCGCTGGCTGATGGACGCAGGCTTCGTCATTCGCGGCGTACACGATGAACAGACTCTGGAACCGGCAAGCGGATGCCCGCAACGGATAATTGTCGTAGCGCAAAAAAGCGGCACATATAGCTACAAGAAAACGAGGTAATCTAATGTACATAACAACCTACGAAAGATCGCCAATTCTAAGCGG
>JAEUQP010000421.1 GCA_016789645.1 Acidobacteriota bacterium
AAAATCACCGATGAGGCTGTGCAGCTTTCCAAATCAGATGTTGCCGACTGGGAAAAGAAATGGGCGACGCAAATCGGGCGGTTGGAAATGGAAAATTCCGTCGGCAAAGTCTGGACGAAAGAAGAAAAGGAAGCCGGTTCTGCCAATGGCAAGCAATTGAACGCCAGCAGCCCGACTCCGCAAACGCTGTATTATCGCCCGGACGCCAAAGCGACCGACCCGATGATGGTCAGCGTCAAGCTGAAATACGGTTCTCCAAAATCTACAGCTAAATAACGGCTCCAAGAGCTTTTGATTGCTGGTTGAGGAAAGCTTCGCACTTGCGTGAGTGATTTTTCCCAGCCAACTTTTCTGTTTTCCATTCCTTGCTCGTGTTCTCAGCACTTTAGACAAGGCACACTGGTTGCTCTGGTGGTTTTCAGCAAACTTGATCTTCGAAGTTTGGTTGAAGGGAACCATGAGCAAGCAAACAAATACATCTCGGGGTTGGTGGGCAATCAAACCAAGCGTTTGGGCCGTGCTGCGCGGGATGGCTTTCTTTCTGCTTTTCACGCATCAGGCGTGGGCGAACATTGTTTGCTGCGGTATGGTTCAGTTCGAACCTCAATCTTCCTGTCATCAAAATGTCGTAAAACAAATTCCCAGCGCAGAAAAGACAGATGAAACCAGCCACTGTCATGCAGTTGAAGCCGGGGAAAGTGCTTCACCGAAGCCGAATCGGCTCAGCAGTCGTTTTACCAATCCGCCGATGAATCTTCTCTGGTGCTGCCAGTCCACGCTGGTTGCGGAACCACAACCGCCAATCCCTTCGTCCAACGAACAAGCGCCGCTGAACACTGCGTCGGCGTTTTCAGTGTTGCCGGCGACTGTCGTGATGGTGCCTGCCAAAGTATTGTCGCCGCCGCCGAAATCCCGTCCTATTTTCCTGACCGTTTCCAGCCTGCTGATTTGATCAGTTGCCACACACATTTCCATTGAGCTTTTTGCGAACAAACCTGTAGCACGGCTGTGAGCAGATCAACCGATTGCTGACGATGGACTGCCGCCGTGAAAGTCACGCGAAAATTTGCCGTGGCTGATTTCAGAGAAGTGTTTCCGTGCCGATGTGTGCGCGGTAATGGAGTTGTTATGAAGCTGTGGCGTTTCTTGTTGCAAAGCTTTTGCGCAGCGCTGGCGATTTCCTGCACGAACCTGCCAATCCTGGCGCAGCAGCCGGAAGCGAAACCGGCGACGTTGTCGTTGCAGGCGTTGCTGGATGAAGCGCTGGCGCAGAATCCGGAGATCCGTGCGATGCAGCGCAGTTTCGACGCAATGCGCGCGCGCGTGCCGCAGGCCAAAGCCTTGCCCGAACCGATGCTCAATATTGGATATATGGGCAACGCCGTGCCGATTCCGCCGTTTGATGTGCAAAAAGGCGATCCTGCCAGCGGGCGGACAGTCAGTGTTACGCAGGAAATCCCCTACCCCGGCAAGTTGTCGCTGAAAAGTCGCATCGCCAACGTCGAAGCCGAAGCTGAATGGTGGGCTTACGAACAGGCGCGACTGAATCTGGCGGCTGAAGTCAAAGACGCGTATTTCGATCTGGCCTTCTTGCACAAATCCATCGAAACCGTGACGCGCAACAAGGCGCTGTTGGAAAAATTCGCCCGCATCGCCGAAGCCGCCTACACCGTTGGCAAGGGCATTCAGCAGGATGTGCTGAAAGCACAAGTCGAGATTTCCAAGTTGACCGAACAACTAACTCTGCTGGAACAGCGCCGCCAGTTGGCTGAAGCGCGTTTGAACAGTTTGCGGTTTCGCGAACCGGAAACGCCTGTGGGTGTTCCGGGAGAAATTCAGCCGCGCGATTTTGCCTTTAGCCTGGCGGAACTGAATGAACTGGCGCTGGCGAATTTTCCCATGCTGAAGGCACAACGCCGCCGCATTGACGGCGCGCAATATGGCGCGGAACTCGCACGGAAAGAGTTTTATCCCGACTTCACCGTTGGGATGACTTACGTCAATCGTCCCGGCATGCCGGAAATGTACGGCGTCAACGTCGGCGTCAGGCTGCCGATCTATTTCTGGCAGAAACAGCGTCCGGCATTAACCGAAGCCACCGCGAGCGCCAACGCCGAACGCGAGCGGCTGGAAAACGCGACTTCGCTGCTGTTTTTCAAAATCAAGGATCGGTATCTGGCGACGACGACGGCGCAGCGGCTGGTGAAGCTGTACGGCACGACGATCATTCCGCAATCCACGCTCTCGCTGGAATCGGCCATCGCCGGGTATGAAGCGGGCAAGGTGGATTTCCTGACGCTGCTCGACAACCTGGTCACGCTGCGCGGTTACCAGTTGAGCTATTACGAACAACTGAGCAACGTCGAAAAAACCATCGCCGCCCTGGAACCTTTTGTCGGCATCAGCCTGCGCCCGCAAGGAGGCACACAATGAAAAAGCAACAGGAACCTACGCAAGATCCGGTCGCTGAGACAATCGAACCGGCAACCGAACACGCCTCGCCGCATGCGGACAAATCGGATGAACGCAAGCTAGAACCCGAAACGCCCACACCGCAACGTTCATCATCGCGCTGGCCAATTGTGCTGTTGTTGCTTGCGGCGTTGCTGGTTACAGCGTACTGGCAACGTGAACGCTGGTGGGAATTCCTGTCCGGTAAAAACGCCGAGCCTGCTCAAGCGGCAAAGGAAAAGAAGATTCTGTACTGGGTTGACCCCATGCATCCGGCCTACAAATCGAATAAACCCGGAACAGCGCCTGATTGCGGCATGGATTTGGTTCCGG
>JAEUQP010000445.1 GCA_016789645.1 Acidobacteriota bacterium
TCGTCGGCTTCGCGCAGCAGCAATGCGCGGGCGACTCCGTCGTTGTCCGTTGTTACGTTGCCGTGTCCAACAGCGGCGGCGGCTTGTTCAATTGCGGGCAGCGGGCGAAGCCATTCGGCATGGTTTGCGCCCATCGTGGCCAATTGAGCGGCAACGACTGTTTTTCCCGAATTGCGAATGGCTTGCGCCAATGCTGTGTCGTCGCTCTCGGTGGTGGCGTCGCTGTAAAGCACGCTCAAGCCGATGACTTTCGGATTGGCAGCGGAAATTTTCTCCAGCGCCTGGGCTGTCAGGGCACGTGGCCAGGGAAAGCGCCCGAACCGCGCAATGCTGGCATCGTCAATGGCAATGATCGTGATTTGTTCCGGCGGGGGCGAATTGCCGCGGATTCGCATCAACGCGTCGTGCGTGTACTGGCTCAACCACGGCGCGCGCCAATCCACGGCCACGGCGATCAATGTCGAAAGCAGGATGATCGCGATGGGCCATTTGAGAGAATGACTAAGTTGTGAAATCAATCTTCTCATTCAATTTTGCAAGCTCTCTCCCGCTGCACAAGTCTCGGTCGCCGAATTTGGCTGCCAGAAGACAATATAAAACAAAGAAGGCGATGCTTTCCTCCGCGTAGAAAGCACCGCCTACCATGCCAGCAGGTTAATCTTGCGACAAACTTTGCCAACACGGTCTTACTGGATGGAAATCGTGACTGAATTGGCTTGCTTCAAAGTGTTCAGCACGTCTCGCACCCGAATTGTCACCATCGTGTTCGGATTGGCCATCAGATTGTCAGGAATCTGCAAGTTGATCTGTTCCAATCCGACATAACCCGGTGCGGCTCCTGCATAAATCACCGGAGTATTCACGCCGCCGATGGTTGCTTCGATTCGTTCCGCCACTCCATTGGCATCATTGCCATCGCTGTTTGGCGCATACCGCAAACCCGAACCGAACAAAATCAGAAAGTGTTGTTCGCCAGAGCGGCGAATGATGGTCGCAGGAACCAGACGGTTTTGCGTCGCGTCAAACCGCACCAACGATTCGTAAACCTGTTCGCCGTTGGCTTTGACCCGCAACAGCAACCCGGCGGGCGCTCCTTGCCCGGAAGCATCGGCAGTAAACAAACTCAACGCCGCATTGGAAACGGCAATGGTTCCCTGAGAAACCACTTCGCCCTGATTCGCGACGACAACGTTCGCCAGGCCGGAAGGCGTATCCGCCGGAATCTGGTAATTGATCTGATTCGGCGAAACGAAAAACAAGCGCGCTTGTCGTCCGTCAACCAACACGCTGACATCGGACAGGCTCAACGGCAATGGTTGCATCGTGGCGATTTTGGTCGCCCCGGAAAGGTTGCTGCCAAACGCCGAGACGATGGATTCAGGCGAATTGTCTTCGCCATAACTAGCCGCACTGACGGTCCAAACCGGATCGAAGCTCATGAAAGCGCCATTGCCCGGCCCTTGTTTGACTTCGATTTTGGTGGCGTTGATCGAACCGTCGGTTTGCACTGCGCCGTAAACTTCGACAAATGCTCCAACGGCAATTGGGCCGTATTTGCGTTCAACGATGGTTGCGGCAACGACGTGAATGGTTTTTCCCGCAACTTGCCAATCGCCAATCAGATTGACCGCCGACGGAAGCGTTTCAATCTTTCCATACAACACCCCGGAACCGGGCGAACCCGCGCCACTTTTGATTTCGATTTTGGTGGCATTGATCGAACCGTCGGTTTGCAGCATGCCTTTGACTTCCACGCGATTGCCGACGGCAATACCGCGTTCACGATATTCAATCACCGTTGTCGCAGCGACGTTCACTTTGCGACCGCTGACTGCCCAAGCTCCAATTTGGTTGGTGGTGCCAGGCAGCATTTCAATCGTCCCGTAAAATTCCAAAAACCGTCTATTG
>JAEUQP010000472.1 GCA_016789645.1 Acidobacteriota bacterium
GCGCGCACGTCGGCGATCAAGACACGGTTTTCGACGTGATCGGGATTTTTCTGGGCGACTTCGCCCGACAATCGCTCGGCTTCTTTCGTGCCCTCTTCGGTTTCGTATTCGACCAGCAAACTGCCGACGCGAACGCGCGCATCCAGGTTGTTGGCGTCCAACCGCATCGCTTCGTAATACGCTTCGGCGGCTTCCTGCACGTAACCGAGCGCCAGCGCCGCTTCGCCCAATCCGAACTGCGCTTCGCCCAATTTCTTGTCAATTTTCAGCGCGCTGCGAAATTCTAGCCGAGCTTCGGCAAACTGTTTCTTGGCCAGATACTCTTTGCCGCGTGCGATGTGTTGCAATTTTTCCTGGTCAGGCGAACTGCATGCCGATTGCAGCAAAATGACCACAGCAAACATCAGCGTAGCAAACGCGGCAGGCAAACGATGGCGAACGATCTTTTTCATTATGACTTTCAGGCAAAGATGAATGAACGATTTGAGAGTTAGGGACTTCTTTTCGAGGTAGCAAGCCGAGTCTAGCTCACGAAGTTGAAGCCCGGCAAGAAGCCGTTATAATCGCGCCCGCTATGAATTCACCAACCAAAGTAAATGTGGCTCTGATCCAGATGAGTTGCAGCGCCGATCCGCGTGAAAATCTGGAAAAAGTGCTGGCCAAAATCGAAGAAGCCGCCAAACAAGGCGCGCAAATTGTTTCCACACAGGAACTGTTCCGGTCACGATACTTTTGCCAAACCGAAGATCATTCCAATTTTGAACTGGCTGAACCGATTCCCGGTCCCAGCACCGATGCTTTGGCGAAGCTGGCTGCGGCGCGTAGCATCGTCATTGTCGGTTCATTGTTTGAGCGGCGAGCACCCGGGCTTTATCACAACACCGCCGTCGTGATTGACGCAGACGGAAAATTGCTGGGCAGTTACCGCAAAATGCACATCCCGGACGATCCGCTGTTTTACGAAAAGTTTTACTTCACGCCGGGCGATTTGGGCTTCAAAGCCTTCGAAACGAGATTCGGCAAAATCGGCGTGCTGATTTGCTGGGATCAGTGGTATCCGGAAGGCGCGCGACTGACCGCGTTGGCCGGAGCGCAGATTCTGTTTTACCCGACTGCTATCGGCTGGCAACCGCCCGAAAAAGAAGAATACGGCGAACGCCAACACGCTTCGTGGGAAATCATTCAACGTTCGCACGCCGTCGCCAACGGAGTGTACGTCGCCGTCGCCAATCGCATTGGCCACGAACCGACTCCGCCCAGCGCACAGCATGGCAACGAAGGACAAGGCATCGAATTCTGGGGACAGAGCTTCATTGCCGATCCTTCGGGACAATTGATTGCCAAAGCCTCTGTTGCCGAAGAAGAAATCCTGATGGCCGAAGTTGACTTCAAAAAGCTGGACGTGCAGCGAACTCATTGGCCGTTTCTGCGCGACCGGCGCATTGACGCTTATCAAAACATCACCAAACGATTCATTGACTGATGCAAACAACACCAAGAGAACTCGGCTATCACATGCCCGCCGAATGGGAACCACACGAAGCCACGTGGCTGTCGTGGCCGCACAAGGAAGCCAGTTGGCCGGGACGCTTTGAACCGATTCCGGCGGTTTTCGTCGAACTGACCAAACACTTGAGCGAATCGGAACTCGTCCGCATCAACGTCGCCGATGAAGAGTTTGCCGAACGAGTTCGCCAATTATTGAAAGCTGGCGGAGTGAATCTTGACCGCGTGCGCTTTCATTTGAATCCGACTGACGACGCTTGGTGTCGTGACCACGGCCCGATTTATGTCGTTCGTGACCGTGCCCTCGAAGGTAAACGCAAACGCGAACGCGCCATCAATGATTGGGGCTATAACGCCTGGGGCGGAAAATATCTGCCTTGCGATAACGACGACGTGGTTCCGACTCGCATTGCCGAGGAGATGGGCGAAGTCCTGTTTCAGCCCAATATCGTCATGGAAGGTGGTTCGATTGATGTGAACGGGCGCGGCACGTTGCTGACGACCGAAGCCTGTTTGCTGAATCCGAATCGCAATCCACATCTCAACCGTCAGCAGATTGAACAGTACCTGAAAGATTATCTGGGCGTGACAAACATCCTGTGGCTGGGCGATGGAATCGTTGGCGACGACACGGACGGCCACATTGACGACTTGACGCGCTTTGTTTCGCCCAACACGGTCGTCACTGTTCTGGAAGATGATCCGCAGGATGAAAACTACGAACCGCTAAAGGAAAATTACGAACGATTGTTGACGATGAAAGATCAGGATGGCCAGCCATTGCGCGTAATAACCATGCCGATGCCCGGCGTTCGGTACATTGACGATCAGCGCGTGCCGATGAGTTACGCTAACTTTTACATCGCCAACAAATCGGTTTTAGTGCCAACGTATCGCCACGCCAATGACGCAAAGGCATGTGAAATTCTGCAATCGCTGTTTCCCGACCGAAAAGTTATAGGGATGGATTGCTGGGATTTGATTTGGGGACTCGGCTCAATTCATTGCGTGACGCAACAAATGCCCGCCGTCATTTGACGACAAAAGTGACGGGATTCGCCGCGATGCCGTCCACGGTCAAACGCACTTCCACTTCGCCACGCCCAGCCAGTGCATTTGGCAATCGCAAATTTGCCTGATCCAGTCCGACAAAATCGTTTTGTTGCCCGGCGTACGTCACTTCGACAGCCGCGCCGCCAACCGAAGCCGACACCGCCATCAAGCTGCTGCGAGCGCGCCAGCCTGAGCCATACAAAATCAAAAACACCAGTTCATTC
>JAEUQP010000491.1 GCA_016789645.1 Acidobacteriota bacterium
CGCCAGGAATGGCCGTTTGAGCTATTCACGTTGCATTCGCTGCATCCGGCTTCGCTGTTGGTGACGCTGTTTCCGTTTTTTCATGGATCAGGCAAAACGATCTACGCGCTGCCGTACTGGGGAACGTATTGGCATCACAACGAAGCGCAGATTTACCTGAGCGCGACGGCGCTTTCGTTGGCAGCGGCGGGAACGATTGCGGCCTGGAAATTTCGGTATAGCGTTGGCAGGTTTTGGAGCATTGTCGCTGTTGTTGGAACGGTGCTGGCGATGGGGAAATACTCCGGCTTTGTGGCCAGAGCCTTGTTTCATGTTCCGCTGGTCAGTCATTTCCGCAGCCCAAATCGTTACTGGATGGTCGTGGTTTTTGCCGTCGCCGTGCTGGCCGGATATGCCGTTGATCGGCTGATTCGCGCAGAGCAGGAAGCCGGATTTCTGCGTCGTTGCTTATTGGGCGCAATCGCGATGATTGCCTTGCTGGTTTGTGGCGTTGGCGCAGTTGCCATTTGGCAAACCGCCGCGTTTGAAAATCTGCTGCGTTCGTTGCCGGATTTGCAGCATTTGCCCGTCGGGGTTTTGCAGTTGGCAAAGTGGGAATTTCTGTTGCCGATGATTTTGGCGTTGAGTGCTGGATTGGTGCTGACCATTTTTCGTCGAACGCGCTGGTTGCCATTTGCAGTGTTCGTTCTGTTGCTCGCGGATTTCAACCTGTACGCGGCCTTTGCGCCGATCAACAACCCCGCAAAGCTGGAAACGTTGCTTGGCCGGGCGATGCCGCCGGAACTCGCTGCTGAGCAAAACCCGCTGCAACCGATTCGCTATCAAATCATGTTGAATGCCGTGACCGGCGAATTCAGTCCGTATTGGTTTTACGGGCACGAAATGATGGCAGGGTACGATCCTGTGCTGACCGAGCGGCAAAAAATCTTCAGCGGGTTGGACGAGGCCGGGCGTGCCTTCAACCTGACGATGCTGGAACCGCAGGATCGCACGCTGGATGTGTTCAACGTGCGATATGTCTTTGTACCGCCGAACCTGTTCAGTGACCACTTGAACGACCCAACACGTTGGCGCGAAGTCGTGATTTCGCGCGATGCCAAAAAACCTTACGCCGATTACCGCATCTTTGAAAACCTGCGTGCGCTACCACGCGTTTGGCTGACGTCACAGGCTCGTACGGAATGGGAAGGCGACCAATTGAAACTGATTCGAGGCCAACTTCCCGGATTTGATCCGCGCCGCGCCGCGTTGGTTGTGCCGGAAACGGCTGTCAAGCTGGACTCGAACTTGTTGCAATCGGCGGGTGAAAGCCAGACGGCAAACGCGGTGACGATTCTTCACCGTTCGCCGACCGAAATGGTTGTGGAAACGAAAACGGACAAAGTTTGCATGCTGGTGTTCAGCGAAATGTCTTATCCTGGCTGGACGGCGACGGTTGATGGCGTCGAAGTGGAATTGTTGCGTGTGAATTACAACTTGCGCGGCGTGCAGATCGCGGCGGGCAATCATCGAGTGGAATTGCGGTATTGGCCGGATTCGCTCACAAAAGGAGCGGTCATCAGTGTGACGACCGCTCTGGGATTGTTGACTCTGTTGGGTTGGGACCGACGCCGGTTGCGTCGCGTTACGGACGCGGGCGCGGAGTCGGCGTTGGTTTAGCTTTCGGGTCTGTTTTCTTCGGCTCTTCCTTTTTAGCGTCGCCGGGTTTGGTTTCGCCCGGTTTCACGTCACCGGCTTTGGGATCGTCCACGACTTCCGCGCCATCAATGAATTTGATGTCGGATTGGAACCGGCGATAGTTTTTGTATTTGATGACCATGCGTACGTGCAGCATGCCGCCTTTGTCGAAATACAACTTGTCATCCCCATACGTGTAAGTCGGGAACCAATATCGGCCATCAATGTTCTCGCGATAGGTTTCAAACTTCGGAAATCGTTGTTTGAATTCAGGAACCACCTTGCCTGCGCTTTTCACGACCTGCAGGTCTTCATCATCCACCCAAATGCGCCCCTGGAAAAACTTGCCTTCGATTTTTTGATCTTTCAGCTTTTTCAATTCGCGCTCGTTCGACATGACTTTGGGCGTCACGTCGAATACGTAGGTGTTCAAATCGTCAATTTTTTCCTTGCCGACATACGTGACGTTGTAAAGCGGCAAATCCTGGGTCGTCAGCGCAAACGGTTGCAAATTGGTCAACGCGTTTTTGTCTTCCTGGGTCAGGATTCCGTATTGTTCCAATTCGGACGGCGGCGCTTTAATGATGCGCTGCAACCGTTTTCCGGCGTCGTTGAACACGTATTCCGAAACCTGGTAAAACTCGCCCGTGACAGTGTTGGCTTGGCCGATGGTTTGAATCTTCGATTCCTGAATGTACTGGTACTCTTTCCAAACGTCACTCAACTCGCTTTCTTTGGCGGTGAATCGTTTGATGAGTTCCTCCGGCGAAAGCTGTTGCGTTGATTTTTGAGCAGGTGTGGCGGATTGCTGTTGAGCCGACGCCGACCACAAGGAAGCCGTCAACGCGACAGTCAGCAGCAAAGCGAACGTAAATTTTTTCATCTCCATTTCCCCCTTCTATCAATTGGTGTCGAGTAAAACAAACAGCGTGGTTTGAACGAAGCCTGAAGCGGCGACTTGCACAACGTCAGGCGCCGTCAAATTCAGTTTCTTCTTCAGGCGAATCAACGCCCTTGGCGGCTTCGCGGATTTTTCGCCGCACCAGGTCGTAACTGAATCCACGCCGCAGCAAATAATCAAACAGCTTTTTGGTCGCTTCGGGCGTGGACGGCGCGCCTTTCAACCGCAATCGTTTGGCGATGGCGCGATCAATCAATTCCGTTTCCGCATCGCCCTCATAAATCTGATCCAGCGTTTGTTCGGTGACTTCATTGGGCAACTTTTTGCGCTGCAAATCGCGGCGCAATCGGGTTCGCCCGAGCGGCCTGACCGTCAACCGCGAACTGGCGTAACTGGCCGCGAACTGTTCATCGTCCAAATACCGAAGCTCGATCAGCCGAGTGATGACCTGCTCCACAACGGCGGCATCCGCCCATTCTTTTTCCAGCAACCGTTCGCGCAGTTCAGCGATGCTGCGAGGTTTGAATGACAGCAGTTTCAGCGCACGTTCCATCGTTTTTTCATAAGGTGTCGCAGCCATCGAAAACAATCGTGAAGCGGCTGACAGGTTTCGTCAAGTTCCGGAGTGTTTCTGAGATGAAATCAGTCACAGCAAAGGCGGAAAACCTACGATTGAGATTTTAACCCAGTGACTGCTCCAACTCTTCATTCTTTAACTCGTAACTATTGTAATGGTTAAAGTCTGAGTAACAATGCTTCTCTTAAATCAAACTGCTCGCTTGATTTAAGAGAAGGGCTGAGCAAATGGTTGTTGACAGCATGATAAAACTGGACTACCATCCGATCCGAAGTTGCCCAAATCAGTAAGATACCTTATCAAATGATAATAGCTAAAGTTATTTTTTGTATTGTCGAGGCAATGCGGTAACACCCTCGGCAATGCGGTAACACCCTCGGCAATGCGGTAACACCCTCGGCAATGCGGTAACACCCTCGGCAATGCGGTAACACCCTCGGCAATGCGGTGAGAGTTGTGTGTCATCACAAAGCTGAGTTCATTCCCAATCACAACCAGCCTTTACTTTTGGAGGAATTGACAAATGAAAACTACTTTGAAAACTCTCGCATTAAGGATAGTCATGCCTGTGTTATTAGTAAGTGCCGCGTATTTTGGCTGGAGCAAAGTAAAGGCTTCAGTAAAGAACGCTGAACCTGTAAAGCCTGTGGCTATACAGGTTGAATATGCTTTCAGCAGCAATGGGCTAATGATTGGAAGCGTGCCATCGCCGTTAGAAATAGCACAAGTCACTAGCAAC
The DNA here is from genome assembly GCA_016789645.1 of Acidobacteriota bacterium. GTDB lineage: Bacteria > Acidobacteriota > Blastocatellia > RBC074 > RBC074 > RBC074. The sequence continues at coordinate 3,895 of JAEUQP010000491.1, forward strand.
AATACGGCTCTGCCAATAGGGGACATTTTCAAATCGGACTAAGTAAAAGTTCAGATCATAAAGCTGATGGAGTGAGAGATGCTTAGCGTTACTCACTCCGTCAGGCCAACTTTACCTACGGAAATTTCTACTCGCTTACCTGCTCATTATGTTTAAGATAGCCGGTTTTCTGCGCCGAAGAAATTGAATCGCGGCTTGAAAGAGGTTTTTATGAAGCTCAGATTATTGTTTTTCTTTTCTTGTGGAATTGGCTTGGTTTTCTGGATGATGATTTCCCCCATTAAAGAGCAAGCGCAAATAAAGATTGAGCCAACAAAGACTAACAACTCAATTGTTAGTGACCAGTTTAAAATCAATCAAAGGGCTATTGACCTTAGTTTTGACAAAATCCAAGATGGGAATCTAAGCCGCTTTAAATCAGAAATCCGTGAGATACAAGAAGAGGCAAAAGGAAAGAATCGCCACTCTCGATTTATCGTAAAAACATTATCGAACAAGACTAATGGTAACTCATTGGAAATCACTTTGCGTTTTACTCAGGAAGCAGAAAGCAATCTTTTGGCTAAAACTGCTATCCAACGCGCCGCTGCAAAGTGGGGGGCGTATATTGGCAGAATAGTTGATGTACCGCAGGATAAGCTTAGCATCACGGTGGATATTGATTTCGCCAAGTCTGCATTTGGAGTGCCTTTTCAAACCATAGGAACGATTGCGAAAACGACTATGACACCGGTGTACTTAATAAGTACTCAGGCTGCCCCTTTTTCGGCGTTTTGGGGAGATCGCTATTACAGCTACGAGCATCAAAGAATTGTCCAACAAAAGTTTACTACTACTACTATTCCAACAGATATTGGGAACACATCTTTTTTTATTTGGACACAAGGCATTTACAAAGCGTTGAATTATAGCTCTTTCAGAGAGTACCAACATTTTGTGGCTTTCAATTCGGCAATTAAATATGACTTTGATCCAAGCGATGGAATTGACCCGGACAAGTTTGATTTTGAGGCGCTAGTATCCCGTGAACTAGGAAGACTCCTTGGTTTTATTTCCACAGTGGGGGTGAGGGAAATAAACCCAAAGCCGGAAAGCGGGTTATTTGGACTGAACCCGGCAGCGCCGACAATGTGGGACTGGTTCCGCTTTCGTCCGGGCGTAACGATGGAAGATTTTAGCTCAGCCTCACGCTTGCAGCGTGCTGGAGGAGAGCAGGTGTTTTTCACCGGAGACTTAGAAGTGCCGCTGGCTTCAGGGGATGCGGACGCTGCGGACTGGGAAGGCTTGAATCCGGATTGGTTGCGTGATGGTCGAGCCGCGGGGCATTGGAGGGATGATGCCTTAACGGGCCAATACATCGGGATTATGGACGAAAAGTATTTGCCAGGAGAACGTGGCGGCGTTACGGCGACTGATTTAACAGCATTGAGCTACTTTGCTTATCGCATCAACCCCGAAGCTACAGTGATGGAGATACTGTCAGTAGACGATGGTTCGCGCGAACAGATATTGCCGCCGAACAACGCAATTATTGTAAATCGGTTGACGCCTGCCCGCGCGCCGTTCACGGTGGAAAGTGTGCGTGTGCAATTGCCGTCTTTGGCTGATGGCTCTTCGACGGCGGGCAAGAGGTTGCGGGTGGTGGTTTTTGCTGATACTTCGCGTTCCGGTCATCCGCCAGCCAATCCGCAATATCTGGTTGATCGAACGATTACGATTTCAGCGCTGGCTGAGAGCCGCATGCTGGAGGTGATGTTGCCGCAACCAGTCACAGTCATCAGCGGCGACCTATACGTTGGCGTTCAGGCGGTTGACGGCGACCTGAGCTTTGCTGTGGATACGAACGGCGAATTGAAAAATCGCTCATTCACTTCGACCAACAACGGCGCGAGTTTTCAGCCTTTGCAGGTTTCAGGCTCGTCAGCCAATACGGTTCTTCGAGCAGTAGTCAATTCCAAATTCAATGCAGTCAGCAATCGTTTGCCAGAGATTGCCAGCATTAGCCCGAATGCCGCATCGCTGGGAACAGGCTTCAAGCTGACGGTCTTCGGGCAGAATTTCTTTCCCGATTCAGCGGATGCTGCCGGCGTTCGTTACAAATCAGTTATCCGCATCAATGGTCGGGACAAAGTGACCGAGTTTCTTTCGTTAAAACAATTACGAACCGAAATTTCAGCAGCGGACCTGGCCGGGTTGAATAAGGTGGTGGTAACTGTTGCGACTACAATGCCAAATGGTGTTGTCGAATCCGCGCCGATTGAGTTGTCGTTATCACCGAATGCGCCACTACCGATTTTGACAAGGATTGATCCACCCGTGGTAGCGACCAGCAGCCAGGAAACCAAAGTTTTCATATTTGGGCGAAACTTCACTGCCGAGTCGGTTGCGCGCTTAAATGGTAACAACCGGTCATCCAGATTCATTAACAGTACGAAACTGGAAGCAACGCTCTCAGCCAGTGATTTCGCCACGGCATCAAACGGGGAAATCAGTGTGTTGACACCTTCACCGGGCGGCGGATCGTCAAACGCAATGGCGTTTCGCGTTGCCGGATGCAGTTATAAACTTTCAAAGGGCAGTTTGACGCTTGGAGCGGCGCGGCGATTTGATGAAAACAGCGAGTTAAACCTGAACGGCATATTGTTGAATACGGAAGATCATTGTCCGTGGACAGCCAGCAGCAACGCCGACTGGATTGTTCTGGCCGACCCACGCGGCAAAGGACGCGCACCTATTGGTTTCAATGTGCTGAATAATCCAGGTGCGGCAGCCAGAACCGGAACGGTGACAATTGCCGGTCAAACGCTATCCATCAATCAAGTTGGTGCTCCAACGGCCGTCTCATCAGCAAGTTACGGTTTAGGAAGTTCGCCTGAAGGAATGACTTCGTTATTTGGCGTCAATCTGGCAAAAAGCACGCAATTTGCTACGACTCAACCATTGCCGACGAATCTGGCTGGAACCACACTCACCATTACGCGGCTGGGGGGCGGTCAGCCGCAACTGGCCCCTCTGTTTTTTGTCTCACCCAATCAGATCAACTTCGTTGTGCCGGCAGCAAATGATGGCACGCCTTTGCCGCCAGGAGGGTTAGGAGCATTTTTGTCTGTTTACGTTGATGGGCAATTGACTGCCGATGGTTACATCTTGCTTTCGCCTGTTTTCCCTGCGCTCTTTTCAGCCGACGCCAGTGGCAAGGGATTGGCGGCAGCGCTGGTATTACGTGTAAAAGCCAATGGTACACAAAGCTACGAGCCAGTTGTTGAGTTCAATCAAGCTCAGAACAAGTTCGTAGCCCGTCCAATTGATCTTGGGCCGGAAGGGGAGAAAGTTTTTCTTGTTCTATTTGGCACGGGAATTCGCGGACGCACTCAGCTTTCAGCCGTTACTGCCAGAGTCGGAGGAATTAACTCTCCTGTTTTGTACGCAGGGCCGCAAGGCGATTTTGCAGGGCTGGATCAAGTCAACATTGAACTGCCTCGTCAACTGGTTGGACGCGGTGAAGTAGATGTTACCTGTATGGCCAATAACTTTGGGGCGAATTCGGTCAAGGTAGTAATCAAATAGAGTCACCGCGCGTATTACGAAACCAGTAGTGAAGTGACAGGCAAAATTTGTGACGCACGCCCTGTAAGCATTCTGCTAACGCTTTTGCCTTCGTGACCCAGCTCAGGCTTCAACCAGAACTGGAAATGCCTTAGTCACGTCCGATTTTACGATTTCTTCGGCGACATGCTATATTCCCGGCCTGCTTTTCTAACTTTTTTCCTTACTAATCGAGGTAATTGTCCAATGTCGGGACATTCGAAGTGGCATACGATCAAGCATAAAAAAGGCGCGCTGGATGCCAAGCGCGGCAAGTTGTTCACCAAGCTCATCAAGGAATTGACCATTGCCGCGCGCTCCGGCGGCAGCGGCGATGTCAGCATCAACGCGCGGTTACGCAAAGCCGTCAGTGACGCCAAAGCGGCGAA
>JAEUQP010000500.1 GCA_016789645.1 Acidobacteriota bacterium
GTTTTCAGGTGAATGTACGGCAGGTTTTCCAACCTGCCGGGGTTTCCGCAAGTGCAAATCCAGGGCAGATTGGAAAATCTGCCCTACACGCAATTGAAAACCGCTCTAAATCTGGACAAGCAACATCGAGACATTGTGCTCAAAACAGGATGAACAAAATTTTCGGCAGGATTTACAAGACCGTCAACGTTTGTGGCCATTCAGTCAAGTCTTAATCCTGTTCATCCTGAAAAAATCATGTAAATCCTGTTTCAAAGTTTTTTGCTTCGATTTAGAATCCGCGCCGTTCACACAGCAATACAACTGCCCCATTGCCAAACGATCAACGGACGAGGTTTTCTCGGCAACACCGCTCATCACCGCCAACGCAGTACCGGCGAATAACCCAATTCGATTTTCATGACCTTGCTCAGCGCGGACAGTTTTTCAGCATTGAACGTAGCGCGGTATCGCATTCGGTTGCGCGCGCTGGAATCGGCCCGCTGGCCGGCGTTTGCCGGGTCGGCGTTGCGCGGAGCGTTTGGCCACGCGTTGAAATCCGCCGTCTGCGTCATGCCGCACCGCGAATGCCACCGCTGTCTGGTGTCCAGCCGGTGCATTTACCCGAACACATTCGAACCGGCCTTTCCCGCGCATTTGCACGAATGGAAATCGGAAGCCAATGCTCCCGTGCCGTATGTCTTGGATCCGCCGGTGTACCAACAACGCACTGTCGAATCAGTCCCGGCAACAACGGAACCCGCATCAATCGCAGAGCCAATCGCCGCCGCGCCGAACGCCCCGCGTCGTCAATCCAAATGGGAACAGCATCATCCGCTGGCCGCTGGCGAAGAAATCCATTTCGGATTGACGCTGATTGGCCCGGCCATCGAACATCTGCCGTTCATTGTGCTGGCCATTCACGAAATGACCCAACGCGGCATAGGCGCTCCGCAATCCGCCGACCGTGCCCATCAACCGACCGTCGGCAAAGGCTTGTCCGAGCATGTCAGTAGCCCGACCGTCAGGAAGGGTTTGCCCAAACGCCCGCAATTCGCTCTGGCCGAAGTCGCCGAACTCGATCTCCACCATCAATACCGCACTCTGTACACCGAATCTGACCAGCGATTGGAATCCTCCGCCGCCGCAACGCCTACGCTGGGGCAATGGGTCGCCGCGCGGTTGGCCGAATTGCCTGCCTCCGAAAGCGTGCGCGTGCGGTTTGTGACTCCGACGCGCATCAAGGTGGACGACGATTTGCAACCGCGAGCCGATTTTCAATTGCTGGCGCGCAATCTGTTGCGACGCGTTTCGATGTTGACGGCGATTTACGGCGGCCAAAAGCTGGAACTGGATTACGCGCGGATTCTGGCTGTGGCCGCCGACATTCGCACTGCGGAATCGGCGTTGCGATGGTGGGATTGGCGACGATATTCCGCCCGCCAGCAAACGCCCATGAAAATGGGAGGATTTGTCGGCCACGCCGAATTCACCGGCCCGTTGTTGGCCGAGTTGCTGCCGCTGTTGGCCGCCGGAGAAATTCTGCGCATTGGCAAAGGCACCAGCTTCGGGTTGGGCAAGTTCCAGATCGAACCCGCAGCTTGATTCAAACCGGAAAGGATGTGCCAGGGCATGTCGGTTCTGGCACGTAAATGCAACCCGTTGAAAGACATCAGGTTCATTCAATGGGATCGTTGCAGTTCGGACAATTTTGTCGTTGCATGTGGTCGAATGCTTTTCGAACGCTTTTGGCCAACCGATTGACTGCGCCACACTTAGGCCCCATTTCTGAGCGTGAACATTGCACCCGATCTTCACGCCGTGTTTTCAACAACTTAACCGGATTCAAGGAGGTGTGACCCGTGTTTTTTGATCTTCATTGCCGAGGTTTGCCAAAATGCCCTTGTAACTTGTT
>JAEUQP010000517.1 GCA_016789645.1 Acidobacteriota bacterium
GTTTCCGATCAACAAGCTGTGTTCACGGAACCGTTGGCCGCCGCCTGCGAGATTCTGGATCAAGTCTCGATTTTGGCTTCGCACAAAGTTGCCGTCATTGGCGACGGCAAACTGGGTCAGTTGATCGCTCGTGTGCTGGCAACGACCGGCTGCGAACTGATTTTGATCGGCAAACATGCCGACAAGCTGGAACTTGCGGCGCAAGCCGGAATCAAAACCCAAAGATATGAAACAGGAAGCGGTAGCGAAGCCAATGGAACAACCGGATCGCTACCGCTCGCCGTTCCGCACCGACATTTTGATTTCGTCGTTGAAGCCAGCGGCTCTGCCAGCGGATTGCAAACAGCACTCGATCTGGTGAAAGCGCGCGGAACGATCATTTTGAAATCCACGTTTCACGGCGGAGCGGTTCCGGTGGACACTACTCGCATCGTCGTGGATGAAATCTCGCTTGTCGGCTCTCGCTGCGGACGATTTGAATCGGCACTGAAACTACTCGAATCCGGCCAGGTCAATGTCGAACCGCTGATCGCCGCTGAGTTCAAACTTGATGATGCCGTCAACGCGATGGCGTATGCGGCAAAACCCGGCACACTCAAGGTTCTGCTGACGACTGAAAACCGGAAACTGGAGACTGGAAACTGAGAATGTATCCTGCTGGTAATCTGTTCATTCCCGCGCCTCACGGCCAACTTGAAGCGATTTATCGCCCGAAAACCAATTCTGCCGAACGAATCGCGCTGGTCTTGCACCCGCATCCGCTGCACGGCGGCACAATGCACAACAAAGTCGTCTTTCGCGCGGCCAAAGCATTGGGCGAAAGCGGTTTTGAAACCTTGCGATTCAATTTTCGCGGCGTAGGCGCAAGCACTGGCCAATATGACGAAGGCCGCGGCGAATGTGATGACGCGCGTGTAGCGCTGGACTTTCTGCTCGCGGATCAACCTCACGCGCGCGAAATCATCATCGCCGGATTTTCGTTTGGTTCGATTGTCGGGTTGAATGTCGGCTGCGCCGATGCGCGAGTTCATCGGTTGATCGCGATTGGCGCTCCAGCGCGGTTCGGCAAGCTGGATTGCCTGTTTGACTGCCCAAAGCCGAAGCTGTTTGTTCACGGTGCGGAAGACGACATTGCGCCGCTCGAACCGCTGCAAGAATTTCTGGCCCGACTGCCCGCCAACAGCAACCATCGGTTGGTCACCATTGCCGAGGCAGGACACTTTTTTGACGATCAGGCCAATGAGTTGATGCAAACAATCAAGAACTTCGTCGCCCAATAACCTGAGAACGTTTCATGCGCTTCAAACCATTCCAAGTCGCCCGCCTGTTCGGCATTCCGCTGATGATTGATTACAGTTGGTTGCCGATGGCGGCTTTGCACATCTGGCTGGTGGCGCAATTCTGGTTGCCACTGAAAGTCAGTCCGCCGTTGCCGTTGTGGCAAAACCTGTTGTTCGGCGCCGGCATCACGGCCTTGTTCTTCGCGTCGGTGATTGGGCACGAACTGGCGCATGCGTTTGTCGCGCGACTCGAAGGCATCAAAATTTACGACATTCAGCTCCACATCTTTGGCGGCTGGGCGCGACTGGTGGGCGAACCCGGCACGGCCATGGCGGAATTCCGCGTTGCGGTGGCGGGGCCGGCAGCGTCGTTTTTGTTGGCGATTTTTTTCTGGCTCTGCCTGTATACGGTTCAGGAATTCACCAGCAGGACGCTGATGGAGCGCGCCATTGCCGCAGGATTTTTGTATCTGGCGGCGGCGAATCTGTTTTTGGCGATGTTCAATTTGCTGCCCGGTTTGCCGCTGGACGGCGGACGAGCCATGCGGGCGTATTTGTGGCACAAACGCGGCGACATTCTTTCAGCAACTCGGACCATGAGCCGGATGGGCGTCGGCATCGCGTATATGTTGATGTCTTACGGCATGTTCCTGGTCGGTTACGGAATGTTTCGCGGCACGTTCTGGCAGGATTTTGTCGTCGCCGTCTGGATGATGGTGCTGGGCGTGTTTCTGAAAAACGCCGCCGAAAGCGATTATCGCAACCGCCAACGTCGCGCGTCGGAATCCACAAATAGCCAGCGCGAACTGGTAATCGCTCCCGGCACGGTTGGCGAAGTAATGCACGCACCAGCAGTGAGCATCACGCCGGAACTCAGCGTCAGTGAATTTGTAGATCGTATTTTGCCGAAAAACCGACTGGTCATCTTCGCCGTCGCCCACGAAGGTCGGTTGCACGGAATTTTATCGCTGGGCAAATTGCGCGAGCTGCCCAGCGAATTGTGGGAAACCACCATCATCCGCGACGTGATGCTGCCCATCAGCGAAGATTTGTTTGTTCCGATGCGCGCGTCCATCGAACACGCGCAACGGAAATTGAAATCCAATCAGTTAGGCTTTTTGGCCGTGATTGACCAGGATGGATTTCTGGTCGGTTCACTGAACCTCAGCGACGTGGAACGCGCCGCCTGATCAATCAGCCAAACATTATCGCGGCAGCCTGCGCGGTGGTGGCAACCGTCGTGTCCGAACTTTTGGGCCACGTCCGTCAAATCGGCCATCACGAGCGTCATGACCGTTAATGAATTTGTCGGCTTTCTTATCCTGACCTCGACCACGCCCTCGATCATCTCGACAACCAAAACAATCGTCACGATCAAACCGTTCAAATCGTTTTTCCTTTCCTCTGCTTCGCCCCTGAGGCGGATCAGCCCAAGCCATGGACGTGAATCCAACTGCCAAAATCAGCACAGCAAACAACATTTTGACAAAGTGATTTTTTGACTTCATGAGTCTTCTCCTAATTGCGGGGGGAGGAATTGTTCAGAGGGAATAAGGAGGTGGCAGCATAGTAGGCCGAACAAAGTCCCAAAAGCCAGAAAACTAATTTTCGCCGGTCAGGTTTGGCTGTGGAATGGAAAAACCGCGCCGTTTAGCTTATGCTCTCGCCGCTTCGATGTCCCGCTCGAACTTCTTCACTTCGTCGAATTCTTACTTTCGGAGGAATTATTCCAGTGCAATCTTCTGTGCAAACCGGCACCAAGGCAAAATCTGCCGGAAAAGTCGAAACCGCCAATGCGGAATCGGGCTTGTCCGGTATTGGTGTCTTGATGTTGCGAACCGCCGTGGTCATTGGCGGCGCGTCGGTGATGATCGTTGAAATTCTCGGTTCGCGAGTGCTGGCCCCTGTTTTCGGAACGACGCTTCACGTTTGGAGCGCGCTGATTACCGTCACATTGGCGGCGTTGGCGATTGGGTACGCCTGGGGCGGACGCATTGCCGACAAACGCCCCGGACTTGGCACGTTGATGACCGTGATGGCCATCGCAGGCGGAGCCTTGCTGATTGCCGATCTGATTACCAAACCAGTGCTCAGCGCCGCGTATGGAGCCGGAATGGTCGGTGGAACTTTTGTCGCGGCGATTTTGCTGTTTTTGCCGACGTTGTTGCTGCTCGGGATGATTTCGCCAATGGCGGTGCGTGCGGCAGCCGATCAGTTGAATCTGGGAACCAGCGTAGGCAACTTGTACGCGATCTCGACCATCGGTTCGGTCATCGGTAGTCTGTCAGTTTCTCTGCTGATCATTCCCAATATGAGCGTGCATACGGCAATCATTGGAACGGCTCTTTTGTTGGCCGTCGTGCCGTTGTGGTATTTGCTGGCGCGCAAGAGCGTGCAACAGGCGGCGCTTTTGTTGATTGGGTTGGCGGTGGCGTCAGTGGGAACGGCTCTCGCCGGTCAGGAATCGGACAAGGAAGTACTTTACAAAAACAAATCGCATCGCGTAACCGCTCGCGTGCCCTCGTCGTATGGGGATTTGGTGGTCAGCGACGAAGGCGGCGTCAAATATCTGTTTCTGAATGGCGTTCAGCAGGGGTCCTTGATTGGCGATGTTTCGTATGCGCCTTATGCTTACGGCCTGATGCGGCTGGCGACGGCCAAAGGCGTCCCGAAAAAAGTGATGATCTGGGGCTTGGGCGCGGGCGTATATGCCCGGGCAATGGCCGAAGCCGGTTCGGATGTCACAGTCATCGAAATTGACCCGATGTCGGAAAAAGTCGCACGCGACCATTTCGGATTGCCACCTTCAGTTAAAGTGATCGTCGGAGACGCCCGAACAGAAACGCGGCGGTTGACAGAAAAATACGACGTGATCGTGCTGGACGCTTTTAGTGGAGATTCGCCGCCTTTTCACCTGCTGACGCGCGAAGCGTTTGCCGATTTGAAAGAAAAGCTTGCGCCGGACGGGTTGGTTGTGGCAAACATCGTTGGCGGAATATCCGGCGAAGCCGCTCGATTGGTTTCGTCTGTGGTGATGACGCTGGAAAGCGTGTTTGGTAAAACGCAGGTCTTTTCACCCAATTTGTATCTGGCGAAAAAGCGCGACCCGAACCTGAATACAGCGACGTTTGTTTCGACGATGTTTCCTGTTTGCGGTGAATTACCTGAAACACCGGCTCCGTTTTCAATGAAAGTGTCAGAAGGAATTCGCCAAATGAATTACATTGATTCAGTGTTTGCCTCACGAATTGACCTGCCCCGCGACAAAGCGGTGATTCTGACCGATGCCTTCGCCCCACTCGAAGCCTGGTCAGATGCGGCAGTGCAAGCAATGCGGTATTAATTTTTTTCCGTCGCCCAAATTCTCGACCGGCGCGAAGCCGGAAATCTTCATCATACACTCCGATCCCCACCGCTTTCGGGCGGATGAATTGTTATTGTTTTACAGATTGAATGTTGCCCCGGCAAGAATTCATAAGCTCGCGCTAGCTGAGCAAAAGGAGTGGTGTCGCAATGAAAAGATCGCGTTTTCTCGTTTTGCTGTTGCTCCTCACTGCAACGGGATTATTGGCAGGTGGATTGATCGCCCGCGCCAAATCATCGAATGCTGGTTCGCAGGAACTTCGTCAGGTTGCGGCGAAAAAAATCGCCCCGTGGGTGATGGCGAAAACTGCCAGCGGCAAAGAAACTGAATTTTTGGTGCTTCTTGGCGACCGCGCCAATTTAAGCGCGGCGGATTCGCTGTTCACCAAAGAAGAAAAAGGCCGCTTCGTTTTTAATACTTTGCGCGCCCAGGCCGAAAGCTCTCAAGCCGCTTTGTTGAACTGGCTGGACGAACGCAAGGTCGCTCACCAATCGTTTTACATCGTCAATGCCGTGCTGGTCGCCGGGTCTCAGGAACTGGCCCTGGAAATCGCCGCGCGGCCTGAAGTTTCCAGCATCGTCGGCAATCCTGAAGTTCAAGGCCTCCGCCCGGTCGAAATCTCCGACTTAAGCGAACAGGAAAAACTATTTCTCAAATCCGCGCCCAATGCTCCGGCGGATGTCGAACTGGGTATCAACAATGTGCGCGCTCCCGAAGTGTGGGCGATGGGCTTTACCGGCCAAGGCATTGTCGTCGCCGGTCAGGACACTGGAATTGACTGGAATCATCCGGCGTTGAAAAACCGCTATCGCGGTTGGGACGGCACCAATGCCAACCATGATTTCAACTGGCACGACAGCATTCACGCGGACAATCGCAATTGCAGCAAAGATTCAGTCGCGCCATGCGATGACGACGGACACGGAACTCACACAATTGGTTCCGCCGTCGGAACCGACGGAGCTTCCAACCAGATTGGCGTCGCCCCCGGCGCGAAATTTATCGGTTGCCGCAATATGAATTTGGGCAATGGCACCCCGGCAACTTATTTGGAATGTCTGGAATGGATGCTGGCGCCGTACCCGAACGGCGCAACGCCCGCACAAGGCGATCCTTCAAAAGCTCCTGACATTACGGTCAATTCCTGGACTTGTCCCCCGTCCGAAGGTTGCGAGCCGAACACCTTGAAAGCAGCCATCGAAGCGCAACGCGCTGCTGGCATTATGACTGTCGCTGCCGCTGGCAACAGCGGAGCCGCTGGGTGCTCTTCGATCAAAGAGCCGCCGGGAATTTACGGCGCGGCCTACACCGTGGGAGCACACACTGCCGTCAACAATCTGATTGCCGGGTTCAGCGGACGCGGCCCAGTAAAAATTGATGGCAGCAATCGCGCCAAGCCGGACATTACCGCTCCTGGCGTGTTGGTTCGTTCGGCGATTCGCGGAGGCAGTTACACCTTCCTCAGCGGGACTTCGATGGCAACACCGCACGTCGCCGGAGCGATTGCGTTGCTGTGGTCGGCGCGTCCCGAACTTCGTGGCCAAATCACGCTGACCGAAAACATTTTGAATGAATCCGCCGTGCGCGTGATGACTACGGATTGCGGCAGCACAAACACCAGCATTCCGAACGCCGTGTATGGATATGGACGACTGGACGTGAAAGCGGCGGTTGATCTGGCCGCCACCACGCTCAATCAGTCGGAGTTCATGTTTGGCGTCAAAGGCGGATCAGACGAAATCATCGTCAACGCCATGCCAAATATAAGCTGGCGTGCCGTCAGCGACGCGAATTGGATTAACGTCACTGCCGGACAAACCGGAACCGGATTGAGCGCAGTGTTTTTCACGGTAGCTACCAACACCAGTTCAGAGCCGCGAACCGGGCATCTGCTGATTGCCGGACGAACAGTCACCATTTCCCAGCCGGGATTGATGCCAACCTTTACTGTGTCAGGTACGACGCTCAGTTCAACGGGATTGGCCATTCCGGGCGTTCGGTTGAGTTTTTCGCGTGTGTCCGGTGGAGGCGAAATTCCGGGTGAAGCCCTCTCGGATGCCAACGGCAATTGGACACAATCGGGCTTTGAACCAGGAACCACCTATCGCGTGACGGCCAGCAAGATTCGTTCGTCCTTCGATCCGGGTTCGATCGAGTTCAGCGCCACGAACTCGACATTGAATTTCGTCAGTGTCGGGCGTGCCATTTCCAGGTAACATTCGGTTGTTCGTGGCCGGTGGTCGGTGCAAAGATTCACCGGCCACCCCGCCCCGATCACCGATGACCGATGAAAACCAAAACCACTCAGTCCCCGACGCTTGCTGCTCGATACATCGCCAACGGCGAAGTCGTCGCTTTTCCCACCGAAACCGTGTACGGATTGGGCGCAAATATCTTCAACGAAAGCGCAATCCGAAAAATCTTCGAAGCCAAAGGTCGCCCAACGGATAATCCGCTGATTGCTCACATCGCTGAACTCGCGCAATTGAAATCCGTCGCCAG
>JAEUQP010000563.1 GCA_016789645.1 Acidobacteriota bacterium
TTTTCTTACTACACCGATTTGCTTTCCGCGTTGAAGCGCGAATTTCCCAAGCTGCACCTGAAAGCCTTCACGATGGTCGAACTCGACTTTTTCGCCAAGTTTTACAAGATGACGGACGAAGAAGTGATTGAAAAGCTGAAACAGGCCGGGATGGATTCTTGTCCCGGTGGCGGTGCGGAGGTGTTTGCCGAAGCGACGCGCGAAAAGATTTGCACGCACAAAACCGACGGCGGGCGTTGGCTGGACATGGCGGGCAAAGTTCATAAGGCGGGATTGAAAACCAACGCGACGATTCTTTATGGACACATCGAAACCCTCGAAGACCGTGTGGATCATTTCGTTCAATTGCGCGAACAGCAAGACAAATCCGGTGGCTTTCAATGCTTCATTCCGCTGGCGTTTTATCCTTCGGGAACGCAGTTAGCGCATTTGCCCGGTCCTTCGGGAATTGACAGTTTGAAAGTCATTGCCGTGTCGCGCTTGATGCTGGACAACATTGACCACATCAAAGCCTACTGGGTCATGCTTGGCAAAAAACTGGCGCAAACGGCGTTGCATTTCGGCGCCAACGATTTCGACGGAACGATTTCCAAAGGCGGCGAGCTGATGGAGTCCTATCTGGTCGAAGCCAAAAACGAAAACGAAGCGACCTCGGACGAAATCATCCGGCTGATCAACGAAGCCGGCTTTGAAGCCGTCGAACGCGACACGCTTTATCATCCGCTGCGCGCATTTGCGGCAGCGGCTTAGTTCGAAAGATGCTTACCAAAGAACAAGTCATCCAATTGCTGCGGGAAAATTATCCGCATCTTGCCGCCGAATATGGCGTCAAACGGATAGGCTTGTTTGGTTCGTATGCCAAAGGAGTTCCCAACGAACAAAGCGACGTTGATGTGGTCGTGGAATTCGAGCGGCCTATAGGCCTGAAGTTCATTGAGCTCACGGACTACCTGGAAAATCTGTTTGATAAAAAAGTTGATGTCTTAACTCCAGCCGGTTTGCAGGGGATCAGGCTTCGTCAGGTGGCTGAAAATATCGCGGAGAGTATTGTTTATGTCTGAAAGAACCGACCGCGACTTTGTTCAGGACATTCAGGAAGCAAGCCGCCGAATCGCGGAATACACGACGGGAATGAGTTACGAAGCTTTTTTAGCTGACACCAAAACGCAGGATGCTGTCGTTCGTAATCTTGAAATCATAGGCGAAGCCACCAAATACCTTTCTGAAGAATTGCGAAATCAGCATTCCGAAATTCCCTGGAAAAGCCTGGCTGGAGTCAGGGACAAGTTGATTCACCATTACTTCGGCGTCAATTTCGACATTGTCTGGCAAATCGTTACGGTTGAACTGCCTCAAGTCACAGCGCCGCTCACCAAAATTCTGGAATAGGAACTTCATCGGTATTTTATGAAACGAGAAATTAAAGTCGCGCACAGTCCGGATTCGGACGACGCATTTATGTTTTATGGTCTGGCCACTGACAAGCTGGACACAGGTGATTTGCAGTTCACGCATGTTCTGAAAGACATTCAATCGCTCAATCAGATTGCAATGACGACGCAGGAATACGACGTGACGGCGGTGTCGTTTCACGCTTACGCCTACATTGCGGACAACTACGCGCTGCTGCCGCACGGAGCCAGCATTGGCGATGGGTACGGGCCAATTGTCGTGGCGCGCGAACTCACTTCCGCCAGTGAACTGAAAAACATGCGCATCGCCATTCCCGGCAAACTGACCAGCGCCTTTCTGGCGTTGAAACTGCACACGCCGGAATTTGAGTACGGTGTTGAACCGTTTGACGAAATCATTGATCTGGTTGTCGCCAAAAAATACGACGCCGGATTGCTGATTCACGAAGGCCAGTTGACCTTTCACGAACAAGGCCTGGACAAGATTGTGGATTTGGGCGCGTGGTGGAAACAGGAAACCGGATTGCCGTTGCCAATGGGCGGTAACGCCATTCGACGCAGCCTGGGGCCGGAATTGCAAAAACAGGTTTCGTATTGGCTGCACCGTTCGATCCAGTTTTCGATGGACAATCGCGAAGACGCCTTGCGCTATGCGATGCAATTTGCGCGCGACATGCCGGTCGAAACCGCGGATCGGTTTGTGGCGATGTGGGTCAACAACTCCACGCTTGGGTACACCGACCGCGACCGTCAAGCTGTGAAACTGTTGCTGGATGAAGGCTTCAAAAAAGGCGTGATTCCGAATCAGGTCAACGTCGAATTTGTCGAGTAATGGCAATTCTGACTTTCGGCTGAAAATGTGAGCGGGTCGGCGCAGCAATTGCGCTGACCCGCTCACACTGTTTTTGGTTGTTGCCAGGTTTAGCGGTTGGAAACCTGTGCCGGTTGGCCGCTCAGCACCAGTTCCCGCATCTTGTCGCTGACGGGCGAAGCGCCTCTGCCGTAATTGGACATCACCACCGCCGTGAATCCGTTGCCCAGGAACATATCCAGGTTGGAGTTGATGCCAGGGAAACCGCCACCGTGCCCGGCAATCTGGTTTTCGGTGTCAACCTGAAAGCCATAACCGTAATCAGGCGACTTCAACTCCGGTTTAGGCGACAGCAAAAGCTTCACATATTCCTTGCCGAGCAATTTGCCCGAGCGAAGCGCGACATCGAATTTCAGCAAGTCCTCGACTGTGGAATAACCGCCGCCTTGTGGGCCTCCGCGCAACACGTGCATGAAGATGTTGTTGCGGAATTGGATCCCGTTTTCCGTGAACTCTTTTTCGTAGCCGACGGCCAGATTCGTGTTCACGCGGTCGAGTTCATAACAATCCGAATTGATCATGCCCGCTGGTTTGTAAATGTTTTCGCGGACGAAATCGTAATAGGTCTGCCCACTGACTTTTTCGATGACCGCGCCCAAGACCAGAAAACCCGTGTTGCTGTATTGCCAACGGCTGCCCGGTTCAAACAGGATTTTTTCTTCCTTGGCCAGTTTCATCATGTCGTCCACCGTGCGAAACCGGTCGCGCGATGCTTCCTGAAATTTCTGGCTGAAATATCCGCCCAAACCCGCCGTGTGTGTCAGGATTTGTTTGATTTTGATTTTTTCGGCGGATTCTTTGTCCGGGAAATCCGGCAGGAATTTCGACAGCGGATCATCAAACGACAGCTTGCCGCGTTCAACCAATTGTGCGATGGCCACGGCGGTAAACATCTTGTTCATCGAACCCAGATTGAATTTGGTGTCAATTTTGTTGGGCGCGTTGAAATCTTTGTTGGCGATGCCAACAGCTTTTTGGTAAATCGTTTTTCCGTCTTTGGCCAGCAAGACCGTGCCGGAAAACAGATCGGCGTCGGCCAGCTTCTGCACAAACGTGTCCAGTTCTTTGGCCATTTCGGCTTCAGTCAGCTTTTTCGTGGGCTGTGTGCCCGGTTCCGGCCTGGCTCGACGCATCCCGATGCCGCTGATGCGGTTCGGCGCATTGGCTTCTGTGCGAACGATCAGCACCACCTGACTGCCGGTCAGTTTGCTTTTCAACCGGGCTTCGACGCTGGTTGCCGACGTTTCTTTGATGTTCAAGACTTCTACGCCCCGCATCTGATCCTGCTGGCCGAGCATAAAATCCAAATGGTCATCTACAGACGCTCGCGCCAAAAATTCCGGCGCATAATTTTCCTTCACGTATTTCTGTATTTCCGCTCGCTTGCCCGATTCGATCAGGCGAACAAGATCGGCAGCTCGTTGTGCCGCCGGGGTAGACGCTTGCTGGGCCAATACTGGCAACGCCAGCGCCAGCAAAGCAATTCCCAGCCAAATCAATTTCGTTTTCATACAAGTTCCTCCCTGTCATTTCGCAAATTGTGGATTTCAGTGTTCCGTTCACTGGTTGCTGCCGTGATGTACGCAAAGTTTCACTATTCGTTTGATGGATTGTCGTGATATAGGCTATTCACACGATGAATCTGCAAACCATAGATTTGAACCTGTTGCTGGTGTTCGAGGCGCTGATGTCCGAACGCAACGTGACGCGCGCGGCCAAACGGTTAGGGTTGAGC
>JAEUQP010000809.1 GCA_016789645.1 Acidobacteriota bacterium
AAGCCACACGAAGGTAACACGAAGAAATCGTGGACAGGATTTACAGTGTTTTTCAGGATTGGTTTTACTTGGAAGAAATAGTGGTTTTCCGGTTGTTCACCCTGTTGAATCCTATCGATCAATATTTTTCCTTCGTGTGCCTTCGTGGAAGAAAAAGTTATGAAACCCGTCGAACCCATTTTGGTCGCTGATTTGTTTGGCGAACTGCACGAAGAATTGCTGGCGCTGTTGCGCGGGTTGTCTGCCGACGACTGGTACAAACCAACGGTTGCCGGTTCGTGGTTGGTGCGCGACATTGTGGCTCATTTGCTGGACACCGACATTCGGCGATTGTCGTTTCAGCGCGATCAAGCGCCGATGGTTCCGCCCGATCAACCGATTGCCAGTTATGCTGATCTGGTTGGCTTTTTGAATCAACTCAACGCCGATTGGGTCAAAGCGGCGAAACGTATCAGCCCGTCGTTGTTGATCGAATTTCTTTCCATTACTGGCGTCGAAGTGACGAAACTGTTCCAATCACTTGATCCGGATTCACCGGCTTTGTTTAGCGTCGCGTGGGCGGGTGAAGAAATTTCAGCAAACTGGTTCGACGTGGCGCGCGATTACACCGAAAAGTGGCATCACCAACAACAAATTCGGGATGCCGTGGGCGCTGCGCCGTTGTACAGCCGCAAATGGTTGCATCCGGTGTTGGATGCGTTTGTGCGCGCGTTGCCGGTGAATTACCAATCCACGCCCGCCCATCCGGGAATTCAGGTCTCGTTCGTCATCACAGGCGAAGCCGGCGACGTCTGGACGTTGGTTCGTCGCACCGAAGATTGGCAATTGTTCGCTGGCGTTTCTGACAACGTAGTTTGTCGAATCGAATTCGATCAGGACACGGCGTGGCGATTGATGACCAAAGGCTTGGCGCGTGACGAAGCCGTTAAACGAATCGCGGTGACCGGGGACACAACATTTGCCGAACCGTTGTTCAGCACGCTGGCCGTCATGGCTTGATTTGCTTCTTTAGAATCGCAGTGGTTTTTTTGGGGCATTTATCTGGACAATTTTTCCTTTTTGGCTTAATTTGCAGCCGTTTTGCCACATTTTTCAGGTCAGTCTAGCCATTTAGTCACAATGCATTTGGCCAGAACAATAACTATTGGTCCTAAGTTAAGAATGGCGCGCTTACTGCCATTTACGACCGCTACACACATCATTGCAGCCGCCTGTTTCGCTTAATAGGTCTGCGCATTATCAGCATTGATCGGCTCAAGAATTTCTTTCTGAAATCCTCATGCTTGAGCTATTTTCTCGAGCTTTTGCGCATTTATGAGTGAAGACGGTTGGTGATTGATGATTGGCTAGCGTTGACAATATGTATCTCGGCTATCTCTCAGGGAGTTGTGATGGGTAAAGAAACTAGATCGGGGAAGAGTTGGACACTGACTGATGTCGCCTTTTCGCGCCTGCTGGTCTGGTTAGCGACAGATCAGGAACGAGCCGTAGAAAAGTACCTTCGTTTACGGGAAAAGTTGTGTATTTTCTTTGAACATCGCGGCTGCCCCTACCCTGAGGAATTAACCGACAAAACTCTGGATCGAGTGGCGCGCAAACTTGCGGCTGGAGAAGAAATCGAGGTGTCCGAACCAGCCTCTTACTGTTACGGCATTGCACACAATATTTTGAAAGAATATTGGCGAGAGCCATCTCGAAACTCGGTTTCGCTTGACTCTCAACTATCTGCGAGTGATTCTTATCTTGCTGTTGCGAACAAGTCAGATGCTTTGGTTGACGACAAAGAACAGGAATTCAACTTTCGTCATTTGGAATTTTGTTTGAGTAAACTGTCGCCGGAAGATCGAGAGTTGATCTTGGCGTATTATGATGGTGACCATCGCGATAGAATCAACAATCGACAACAGCTTTCGCTGAAGTTAGGCATCCCCCCCGGTACTTTGAGGATTCGAGCTCTTCGTATCCGCGAACAACTTTACGACTGTATGATCCGCTGCAATCGCCTTCACGGCGAATGGTAATTGAGGGGTTCCCTCCTGAATCTGAAATTTTGCGAAACAGATTGACACGTTTCGTCAATACGTGATGAGCCTTACCTTGCCCACAAATCAATTCGCCGATGAGCGCACGCAGGTATCGGAGTGCGATATGGTCAACTATTTCCTGGGCAAGCTGTCGCCTGAAGCAGTGCAACAGTTTGAAAAACTCTTTTTTGCAAACGACCAACTCTTTGACCGCTTACAGGCCGTCAAGGAAAAGCTGATTGATGATTACCTGCACGAAAATCTGTCGGGGGAAGATGTAGCTCTGTTTGAACAACATTTTCTCAGCTCCCCTTCACTTCGGAAGCAAGTAGAATTTGCCCGCTCGCTGATGGTGGCAATCGCCAACAAATCCTGACCCTGTATTCTCGGTTTTCCCTGCCTCAAAAAATTTCTCCGATTTTTTTGTAACGCTTCGGCTGATTCCGTCAATTGAAAGTGCAGAGCGGCCGCGATGCATTTCTCCAAAATTCATTACACAGCTTCCCCCGGACAAGCGTTCGTGTGGTTTGTGTTGGGAAAGTTCTATCGGTGTTGGCAGCAGTGCAGCCTTGAGGTGTGGCACGTTACGGCTGTCAGTGGTGCCTTCCGAGAGTTTTCCGTAATGACCCTATGACCTCTCTGTAAGGAAAGGAATCTCCCAATGTTCAAAACTCGAAACATCGTTTATTCGCTCATTTGCGCCTTCGGTTTGGCTCTCGTTTTTTCTGCCGCTGGCGTTTCTGGAAAAACCTCTGCATCCGCTACGTCGCTGACCGGTTCGTCCGCGCCGTCAACCTGTTTCACGATTTGTTTTCGCTCGCCGGAGTATTACCTGTCGAATCCCAAACGCATTTTGCGGTTGCCCGTGTTGATTTGGGGAGAAAACTACAACAACCCGACAAACGATCCTTCCTCGGTTTACTTTGCCTTGCGCGGGCCGGGGTTGTACGGCAGCTACAGTCCTATCAAATTCTTCAATCAACAATTTGTCGCGGCTCAATTGAGTCTGGCAAATGCCGGAGGCGATGGTTCGCCGACCGCATTCAGCGCGTTGAAAGGCGAGTTGAGTTGTTACGGCTTACCGGCAAGCCCCGTGACGCTCAGCAACGGGGTGGTTCTCAACAGCCAGTCCACCCTGGGGGATCTGTTTGCCGAAGCGCGGGATGCCATCGTGGAAAAACGCACGGTAGATTTCGAAGCGCTGGGGAAAATCTTCGAAAAACTGTATGTGGACGTGGCCTTGAGCTATTGCCCGTAAACCATTTTCACAGGGCCTGAGTCTTCATTTGCCGCTTCGACTTGAAACGTTTGTGACCACGTCGAAGCGGCTTTTTTACGTCTTTGGCAAATATGGCAGCGAATCAATCTGGCAGACGAGTTCAGTTGTTTCGTCTGTCGCCGGGCAAGGGGCGGATTGAAAACTGACTCAACACCTCCTGCCTGACTGGTTCGCTGCCTCCAATAAAACACGACTTCTCGCCTCCCCAAAGTTCGCTTGACTAAGCGGATTGGCTACCGTACCTTGCCGCCTCACTTACGGATTCACCAAACTCCAAACCAAACGAGAACCTATGTCAGAGTGGCTAAAACGCTTCTTGCCGTTCATCAGTCTGATTGTCTTATGTGCGCTGATTCCGCTGGCGGAATACTTCATTCTGGGTCAAGACCCGAAGTTCATCACCGTCGGCAATCTGGCCGCGATTGCGCGACAAACCGCCGTCATCACGATCATGGCGATGGGCATGACGATGGTCATGGTATCGGGTGGCATTGACCTGTCCGTCGGTTCGATGGTCGGATTGACCGGCGTTGTGGGCTCCATGGCAATGGTCAACGGCGGTATGCCTGTGGCAGTGGGATTTCTGGTTTGTATTTTGATCGGCGCCGCCAGCGGATTGATCAACGGATC
>JAEUQP010000645.1 GCA_016789645.1 Acidobacteriota bacterium
CTTTTCACCGTCTACTTTGGCAAAGACGATGAAAATGTCTGCGAAACCGCCGTTGGTGATCCACATTTTCTGGCCGCGTAAAATGTAATGCTTGCCGTCTTCGCTCAACGTGGCTTTGGTTTTGGCGGCCAGCGCATCGGAACCTGAACCCGGTTCGGTCAAACAATACGCCGCAACCAGTTCACCGGTGGCCAGCTTGGGCAAATACTTCGCGCGTTGTTCCGCCGTGCCGAAATAGACAATCGGCAACGTTCCGATCGTCGTGTGCGCGCCCAGTGAAGCTCCGAACGAAGGCATCAAGGCAATCTGTTCGCCAACGTATGCCGAACTGACTTTGTCCAAGCCCATTCCGCCGTAGGCTTCGGGAATGTCTATGCGCAGCAAATCCAGTTCACCGGCTTTGAGCAGCAGTTCGCGCGTCAACGGCCAGTCTTTGGCATAAATCTGTTCGGCGCGCGGGACGACTTCTTTCTGCATGAATTCGGCGGCCACGCCGGCAAACATTTGCTGCTCTTCGCTGATGTCTTCGCGGGTAAATACGTCGTTGGGTGAGCGGTCTTCAAACAGGAAGCTGCCGCCTTTGACTATGGTCATTGATTTTATCCTTTCGGGTTGCGCTGCCAATTATTTCGCCGCCGCTTTGGTTTTGTTCTTTTTCTGGCAGGCGGAACAGATGCCCCAGATGCGCAAACTGTGGCGCGTCGGTTTGAAGTTGAAAGACAGCGCAATTTCATCCTGTTTCTTTTCGATGGTTTCGCTGTAAAACTCGATCAAGTTGCTGCATTCGGTGCAGATCAAATGGTCGTGGTGCGGGTGGTTGAAATGATGTTCGTATCGTTTGCGGCCGTCGCCCATGCCTTCTTCGCGCGCCAAACCGCATTCGCACATCAGCTTCAACGTGCGATAGACGGTTGTAAACCCAACCGTCGGATCTTCGGCTTTGACCAGGTTGTACAGGTCTTCGGCGCTCAGATGCCCCTCGGTTTTCAAAAACACTTCCAGAATCAGTTCGCGCTGGCCGGTTCGTTTCAGTCCCGCTTCTTTCAGGTGGCTGAACAAAATCTCTTTTTCCTGGGCAAAATCATTCATTGTTTTTTGCGTGTAGTACCGGCTTCAGCCGGAAGCCTCTGCTGAAATTCGAGTGGCTTGCAACCGTGACTTCCGGCTGAAGCCGGTACTACGAACGGTTATCTCATCACCAGATTTTCGATGAAGAACTCCATCATTCGATCTTGCCGCAATCCGGAATGCCCGGCGTCGGGACCGACCTGAACTTCGAAGCTCTTGTTGGCTCGTTGCAGAGCCTGGATCAACTGCATGGAATTGTTCGGATGGACGTTATTGTCCGCCGTGCCGTAGTAAATCATCAAGCGACCGCGCAGCTTGTCGGCGTAATTCATGGCGTTGCCCGCTTCGTACCCTTCCTTGTTTTCCTGCGGAATCCACATGTAGCGTTCGGTGTAAATCGAATCGTAGTGATACCACGAAGTCACAGACGATCCTGCCGAAGCCGCCGCAAACACATCCGGGTGACGCAGCAAACACATCGCCGAAGCGTAACCACCATACGAAGTGCCGAACATCCCGACGCGCTCTTTGTTCAGATAAGGCCGATTCCACAACGAACGAACTCCCGCCGCCTGATCGTCAATTTCCGTGATGCCGAGTTTCATATAAATCGCATCGAGAAATTTTTTGCCGCGTCCGGCGGCGCTGCGCGAATCCAGCGACGCCACCAGAAAGCCATATTCGGTCAACGGACTCGGCGTCGTGAACGTCTCGCGCGCTCCGTTGGTCGCCGGGCCGGCGTAGACGGTAACCAGCAACGGATACTTTTTGTTCGGATCGAAATTCGACGGAAAGTGCAACAGCCCATGCAAATCCGTCACTCCGTCCGCCGCCTTGTAGGTAATCAACTCAACGCGCTTGAGTCCAAGCTGGTCGAATTTCGAAGTGTCGCTTTTGGCCAGTTCTTCGATGACTTTGCCGTCGGCGTCCACCAGCCGAGTGGTCGGCGGCGTGTTGTGCGTTTGCGCAATATCAATGAAGTGTTTGCCGTCAGGCGCAACATCCACAGAATGATTCAAGGCAGGATCAGTCAACCGTGTGTCGCCTTTGCCGTCCAGCCCGACGCGATGAAGTTGCAGCTTCATGTGGTTGTCGCCGCTGCGCGCCATGTAAAACAGCACACCCGCTTCTTCATCTACGCGGACGATGTTGGCAACTTCAAACGAATGACTGGTCAACGTCGAAATCAGTTTGCCGCTCAGATCGTACAGGTAAAAGTTCTTAAACCCCGTCCGTTCCGAAGTCCAGATGAACCGCTTGCCGTCTTTCAAATATCGAAGCGCCGGAGAGTTTTCCGTCCAGCTTGGCAACCATTCTTCGCGAACGATGACGCGGCATTTGCCGGTTTCGGGATTACAGGCGATGAATTCCATGATGTTTTGCCGCCGATTGGTGCGATTGGCCAGCAATTCGGTTCCGTCCGGCGACCAGGTAATGTTGTACACGTAATGCCCGACGGTGGAATTTTCGAACGGTTTGCCATCGCGCACGTCAAACTTGACGGTTTGTTTCGTGTCCAGATCGTACACCAGCAAATCGGCAATCGGATTGGCAACTCCGGCTTTCGGATAGGCTTCGATGTCCATCTTGCTTTGCAACTTGGTTTGATCCAGTTGCAGGTAAAAATCCGGCACGGGACTTTCGTCAAAGCGATAAAACGCGAGCTTCTTGCCATTGGGCGACCACCACATTGCGGTGTTTTGATCCAATTCTTCGCCGTACACCCAGCTTGCCGAACCGTATTTGATACGCGTCTTTTCGTTGCCTTCGGTGGTGATGGCCGTTTCGTTCGCTCCGCTGGCGTCGCTCAGCCAGAGATTCCGATTGCGATAAAACGCCTTCAGCTTGCCGTCCGGCGACATCGCTGAATCGAATTGCCGTCCGCGTTCGACTCCTCCGCGAAAGCGATTGGTCGGCGCAGGTCCCGCCGCAGTCGAAGGTTCAGCTTCCGCCGCCGTGCGGGTCGCCACGTCATACCGAATGTTTTTTCCATCGCGACGAAACTCAAACGCCTTGCCGCCGTCCAGCCACTTCACTTGCAAGATTCCCGGTCGCACCGAACCCTGAATTTGCGTAGCCATCTTTTGATATTGGTCATACCCCGGCATGGTTTTCAGCCGATCCTGCGCGTTGGCGGTCATCGGCATCAGGCCAAGAGCAATCACCAATACTCCGCACGCAACCCGGCGGACAAAACATGCAATCGTGTTTTTCATTGATTCTGTCTCCTTGAATAAAGTGATGATCGCCAGATTTACTTCGTGATGCCGAACTGGCTGAGCATGAAGGCGTAATCAAACGCCA
>JAEUQP010000810.1 GCA_016789645.1 Acidobacteriota bacterium
TTCCTCGCTACGCTGTACGTGATGAATTTTCGAACGGACAAGATATTAGCACCGTGCGCGCACCCCGACTAGGCGGCGAGCTTGCTGATTCGGAACGACACGATTAGCATACGCCCGCAGTTGACTCACATCGAAATTCAAACATCACCAATCAAGCAGGACAGGAACGCAGTTCATGAAATCAAAAACTTTTCCGGCTGTCGTCAGCCGGATAGCTGTCTCTTTTTTGTTATTGTCAGTCAGTCTGTTTGCTGGGTGTTGGCGAAAACCGGTTGACCCGGTTGGCTTTTGGCGAGGCACGATCACAAACAATTCTGGCGAAATCGTAGACTTCACATTGGAAGTGAAACGCGACGGCGAAAAAATCATCGGCGAACTGGTCAACGGCGACGATCGCACGACTTCCACCATAGGATCGTTTGAAGGTAATAAGCTGAAACTGACGTACGATTTTTACGATGCTCGGCTGGATGCGACGATTGACGGCGATCATTTACAAGGCACGTTCGAACGCCAATGGCAGAAACAAATTCTCAAACGCGAGCTGCACGCGATGCGTGGTGCGTCCACCAGAAAAAGCAATTCGACGATTGATTTGAGCGGGGAATGGTTACTGAGTGTCGGCCAGGAACCAAAGTTAAGTTATTGGCGGGCGGCATTTCAACAAAAAGGCGGTGAAATCAGCGGAACGATCATTCCTGTCAGCGGGGATTGGGGGGCGATGACAGGGAGTGTTGAAAATGGAGAACTGCGATTGAATCGCTTTGACGGGATCAACTGTCGCGTTTTCCGAGCCAAGCTGACGCCGGAAGGAAAGCTCGAAGGCATAGTGGATTTCGGTTTGTTCGATCCGGTTCGGAAAGTCGTTGCTGAACGTATTACTGATGCGAACAAGGGGATCGTCGCCAACTTGCCTGATCCGATGAATCACACTCGGATGAATAATCCGGCGGAACCATTACGATTCAGCTTTCCCGACCTGAACGGCAAGCTGGTTTCCAACAGCGACGAAATGTTCAAGGGGAAAGTCGTCGCTGTTTCCGTCACCGGAAGTTGGTGTCCGAACTGTCACGAAGAATCGCCGTTTTTGCAGGACATGTTTGACCGGTATGGAAAAGACGGTTTTCAACCGGTGGCGCTGGCGTTTGAGTATTCCGGCGACACGGCGCGCGATATGGAACAAGTCAGAATCTTCGCTCGCCGCCATAAATTGACGTATCCCGTTTTGTTGGCCGGTTCGACCGAAGAAGGACAAATTCAACAGAAACTGCCGCAACTCGTCGGCTTTGGCGCCTATCCGACAACCATCTTCATCGGGCGCGACGGATTGGTGAAACGCATCCACGCCGGATTTGAAGGTCGCGCAACCGGCGAACGATTTACAAAGCTCAAAACTGAACTCGAAACTCTGATCCAGGAATTGCTTGCCGAAAAAAACTAACCCTCCGGAGGAACTGCTTATGTCTGACAAGATCAATCGCCGAGATTTCATCAAAAAAACATCTGTGACCGGTGCTGGCGCAGGCTTGGTTCTGGGAACCAGTCGCCGCACGGAAGCTGCATTCAATGTGACCGACAGCGCGAATGACCGCATTCGGCTGGGATTCATTGGCGTGGGCGCACGCGCGCATCAGGTGTTGAGTGACGTGTTGCGTATGCCTGGTTTTGAGGTCACAGGATTTTGCGACGCGTATCGCGGACGGCTTGAACGCGCTCAGGAACGAGCCAAAGGCCAGGCCAAGGTTTACAAAGATCACCGCGAATTGCTCGCTTCGCCGGATGTGGATGCGGTGTACATCGGCACGCCCGATCACTGGCACAAAGACCATGCCATTGCAGCGTTGGAAGCTGGCAAAGACGTTTACATCGAAAAGCCGCTCACCTACACCGTCGCCGAAGGTTTGGAAATCATCGCCGCTGTCAAAAAGACTGGACGCATTTTGCAGGTCGGCAGTCAGAGCATCAGCACGCCGATTCAACAAAAAGCTCGCGAAATTGTGCAATCCGGCAAGCTCGGGCAAATCACGATGGTTCGTTCAACGACGAATCGGAACTCCCCAGGTGGCGCGTGGATTTATCCGATTCCCCCCGACGCCAATGAAGAAACCGTCAACTGGCAGATGTTTTTGGGCAATGCGCCGAAACATCCGTACAGCCCGGAACGCTTTTTCCGTTGGCGGTGTTATCAGGATTATTCCGGCGGGATGGCGACAGATTTGTTCGTTCACGTCATGACCACGTTGCATTACATACTGGACGCCAAAGCGCCGGAAATGGTAGTCGCCGCGGGAGCGTTGTATCGTTGGAAAGATTCGCGGGATGTGCCGGACACGCTCGACGCGATTTTGCAATATCCCGAAGGGTTCACCGTGAATTTGAGCGGGACGTTCAACAACGAATCTGGCGGCGGTCGCAGCATAGAAATTCTGGGAACTAAAGGCTCGTTATCTCTTGGACGCGACCTGATTTTTTCGCCGGAATCCGATGGCGATGACAACGGCTGGATTGTGGATTCGTGGCCAAGCAAGTTGCAAAACGCCTATTACAATGACCCGAAGGTGATCGAACGCGAAGTCTCGCGCAAATGGAAGGCGCAAGTCATCGCTGGCGAAGAGCGTTGGGGCAGCGTCGGTCCAAATGCCAACGTGTTGCATCTGGAAGCGTTCCAGCAAGCTGTCAAAGATCGCAAACAACCCATTGAAGATGTCTTCGCCGGTCATCGCGCCGCCGCCGTCGCTCATATGGTCAATCTGGCGGCAAAGAACAGAAAACCGGTTTACTGGGATCACGCGCGCGATAACATCAAGGCTTAAACCTACTTCAATCCCATCGCCAGAGGCAGCGAGTAAATTAGCCATTAGCCATTGCCCATTAGCCATTATCCGATTGGGTATTTACCCAAACCGATAATGGCCAATGGCAAATGGTCAATGGCTAATTTGTTTCCGTGCGTCGAGTGGGCTTGGTGATTGATTTAAGTAGTTTGATTAACTCTACGCAGTCGTTGTGAATCGAGTTGAACTCTTTGTTGTCCAGAAATTCGCCATCGCGCAGAAGCTCTAGCCAGTACTCATTTTTGGAAGCCATCTTCAAGCCAGAGTTCATTTCGTGAAAGAAATCAGGTCTGGTTTCGGCTTCTTGTGCTCCTTTGACGTGTTCGCCAATGGCGGTTCCGGTGTATAGCATTTGGCGGCTCAGCACGAATTCCTTTTTCGTTTCGCAAAGGTGTTTGTATAACCGAACAATGCGAAGCGCGTACTTGTATGATTTTTCCAACACGGCATTTTCATCCATGGGTTTTCTCCTGGCTGATTGGGGTGGCGAGGTATTTTGTGTTGTTGCGGCGAAGGAGTAAATGGCTGCTTGACTTTGATTGTTTGCAATTCGAGTATGCCCGCGCTTTCACTCATCACGATTCCAAACACAACCCGGAGGTTTTGCAATGAAACGAATTGCTCTTTGTCTGTTGGCAGTGTCATTTCTGATTCAACCCGCCAGCACGCAACATCAAACTCAGAACCTGGAGAATTTGAAGCGCGAAGCCATCGCAGAAGTGGACAAGCTGCAAACCTTCACCCAGCAAATGGTGGATCAGGTCTTCAGCTTCAGTGAACTCGGCTTTCACGAATACGAAACCAGCAAGTATCTGACTGGCGTTTTAGAAAAGAACGGTTTCAAAGTGGAACGCGGTGTCGCTGATATGCCGACGGCCTGGGTGGCGACTTGGGGAAGCGGCAAACCTGTCATCGGATTCATCACGGACATAGACTGCATTCCGCGAGCTTCGCAAAAGCCGGGCGTGGCCTATCACGATCCGATTATTGAAGGCGCTCCCGGCCACGGTGAAGGCCACAATTCAGGGATGGCTGTGAACATCACGGCGGCGCTGGTGCTGAAACAGTTGATGGAGAAAAACAAAATTTCCGGCACGTTGAAAATCCTGCCTGGCGTTGCCGAAGAACTGGTCGGAGCCAAAGCCTTTTTCATCCGTGCTGGTTTGTTCAAAGACGTAGACATTGTCCTAGGGTCGCATGTGGACAGCGATTTTGCCGTGAATTGGGGACAGCCTGAACGCAATAGCGGGTTGGTTTCGGTGGAATACACCTTTCACGGAAAAGCGGCGCATGCGGCAGGCGCTCCGTGGTCAGGGCGCAGTGCGCTGGACGCCGTGGAGTTGATGAACATCGGCTGGAACTTCCGCCGCGAGCATTTGCGGTTGCAGCAGCGTTCGCATTACGTCATTCCGAACGGCGGAGATCAGCCGAATGTCGTGCCTTCGGAAGCGTCAGTTTGGTACTACTTCCGCGAGCTGGATTATCCAAAGATCAAAGAGTTGTACGAGCTTGGG
>JAEUQP010000697.1 GCA_016789645.1 Acidobacteriota bacterium
GCCATTGTTGAACAGATCAATGCCCTGGCGTTTCGGCGCGTAAAACCAATCATTCGATTGGCCGAACATCGTTGCCAGCGACAACCGCATTCCGGGTTCGGCGACAAACGAAAATTCGTAAGCTCCTTTGGGGCCAATCGGAGCCGGGCCGTTCGCGCCAACAGGAGTATTGAACACGCCATGCAACATCACGCCATCTGCCTCGTTGTGGCCGCGATCTTCCAAGGTTTTGACCAATACGCTGGGATTGCCGGTTTCAGCCAGTTCTTCCAACCCGCCATTGGCGACGACACCTTCGCGGAACAATCGAACGTCGCGTTTGTGCAAAACCCATAAACCGGGCGACAGTGCGAATGGCCATTTGGTTCCATCCTTGGCAACCTGACCATCGGGATTGGACACGTTTTCAATCCGGACAGTAAATTTCGTGCCTTTATTCATCTTGTGGTCTTGCGCCGAAGCAGAAACGAACAAGACAGACAGCGCGAACAAGCTCAAGAAAATGGTACGTTTGAACATAGTGGTTATCTCCCTCCAGAGAAATGTTTGTTGTTTAGGAACAGCTATCGAAGTTGCATCGGAAGATGCAGCGTTCATTGTTGTGGTGGTGCAGCTTGGCGCAGAGCACATTGCTAGCGCCTTTTAGCCGCAGGTACGTTTCCGCTGCCAATAACATCCCCAGCGGCGGAGCCGTGAAATAAATCCAAAGCGCATCCCAGATTTGCGCGACAAATGCTGACCCGAAGCTACGCGCCGGATTCATGCTCATTCCGGAAATTGGCGCTTCCAGGCTGATGTACGTCGCCACCAAACTGCCGGCAAAGAAACCGGTGTAGCTGGCCAGCTTCTTCTGGTTGCTGACATTCAGCACGACGGTCATCAGTAAAAACGAAATCCCAACCTCCGCCAGAAAGGCAACGCGGGAACCGAACTGTCCGGGCAATGTCGCCACGTAATTCACGGTCGGCGCGCTCAAGGCAGAGCTCAAAATCAGTGAAGAAAGTGTGACTCCGAGAATTCCACCGAGGAATTGCGCCAGTACGTAAAACACCGCATCCCAGCGTTCGATCTTGCCCAGCCGCCAGAACGTCAGCGTCACCGATGGGTTGAAATGCGCGCCAGAGCGTTTTCCCAATGGCGAATAGACAATGCCAATTGCGGTGATTCCCATTGCCAAACCCATCAGAACACGCCGAAAGAATGAATCGGGAATGGCTAGATGAATTGGCGAGCGCGGATGTTCCAGCAACACGCCGAAACAACAAGCGGAAATCATGAACAGTCCAAGCTCTGTCGCTTCCATCAAATATTCCGGCCAATGTTGCTTCAGCGCGTTCAGCATGCCGCAGCCCTGTTTGCTTCCTGTTCTTTTGGCAAGCGCATTTCGGGCAGGACGACCTTGCCCGACAAAGTGATTTCATAACCGTGCAATTCGCTTCCCGGGTTTTCCGATTTGGCAATCAGGCCAAAATACCGTTCATCGGGTTCGGATTGAGCCACGATTTCATCCACCAGATAAGGATTGAAACTTCCCATGTGCATATCTCCCTTCGGAACTCCTTCAAACTCGAAACCATTACTTGCTTTGGTTTCGTGCTCATAATCCAAACGTCCCAAGTGATTATTCCAGCCAGAGTGAAAACTTTTCGATTCCGGTGAGGCGACAGGTGAAGAGTGGAATAAAGGCTGATTGGAGCAGCATATAAGACGTGTTAATCAGAACAGATAAGAAGCGTTTTTCTATGATCAAAGAAAAGATTCACGATTCTTTCTACCTGTAATGCTGACGGCTATACTTTCTGCCGTCGTGAAATTGAGAGCGATGTCAATACAGTCAATTTGAGCGAGAGGTCTCATGCCGATAACAACTCTGCCGCATCTGGAGATATGCGATTATCCGCGCTTCCGTGACAGCTTGCCGCTCCGGGAATTGGGCGAACTGCGCGAAGGAAAGTATGTCGTCCGATTTGCTCAGACGCTGGCGGAGCTTGACGAGGTCTTGAAGCTGCGGTTTCAGGTGTTCAATCTGGAACTTGGCGAAGGTCTGGAATCTTCTTTTCTGACCGGACGCGACCGCGATGAATATGACGCAACCTGTCATCATCTGATTGTTGTCGAAGCCGCGACGGACAAAATCGTTGGCACGTATCGCTTGCAAACAGGAGCGATGGCCGCGGCTGCAGGAGGATTTTATTCCGCTACGGAATTTGACCTGTCACAATTGCCGCTGGAATTGCTCGAAGACTCGGTAGAGTTGAGCCGCGCCTGCATTGCCAAAGAGTTTCGCAACACACAGGTGCTGTTTTTGTTATGGAAAGGGCTGGCTTCGTACATTGCCTTCAATCGCAAACGATTTTTATTCGGCTGCTGTTCGCTGACCAGCCAAAACGCGGACGAAGGGAAGCTGGCGATGGAATTGTTGGAGCGCGAAGGACATTTGCACAACCGGTTCTTTGTGCCGCCAAAAGCAGGCGTGGAATGTTACCCGGCAGGCTTTGGTATTGAGCATCCGTTTCCGGTTCGCTTGCCAAAGCTCTTTCGATCGTATTTGCGAATCGGTGCCAAGGTCTGCGGACCGCCAGCAATTGATCGGGTTTTCAAAACCATAGATTTTTTTGTGCTGTTTGATCTGTTTGAAATGGACAGACAAAGTCAGAAATTGTTTTTTGGAGTGTAAAACAGGCGTGGTGTTCAGAATTTTTCGTGCATTGTTCCGTTTGCTGGCCATCGTGACGGTTTCCCTGATGTTGCAACTGGTCTGGTTAACCGGCAAGCGAGTGTTTCCGCAACGAAGCCTTTTACGTACAAAGCTGCACAAATTTGTTTTGACTTCGTGGGCGCGATCGCTGGCATGCTTGATCGGAATGCGAATCGCTACTGAAGGCGAACCGCCGCGAGCTCCGTTTTTTCTGGTTGCCAATCACCTGAGTTACACAGATATCATTTTGATTGCTTCACAGATGGATTGTGTTTTCATCGCCAAAAAAGAAATTTCCGTCTGGCCAGGAATGGGCTGGTTGGCGGGCGGTGCCGGCACCATCTTTATTGACCGAAAAAACTTTCAGGACATTCCGCGCGTGATTGGTTTGATTGACGAAGCTCTGGGCGAAGGTTCTGGTGTGGTGTTGTTCCCGGAAGGAACCAGCAGCATGGGCGAAACCATTTTGCCCTTCAGTCCGGCGTTGCTCGAACCTGCGGCGCGTGCTGGGTATCCGGTGTCATACGCGACCATCCGTTACGACACGCCGTTGAACGAACCGCCCGCCCACGCGGCCATTGGCTGGTGGGGCGATATGGAGTTCGCCCCGCATTTCTGGAAGTTGTTGCTGATGTCGAAATTTCAGGCAACGATTTGTTATGGCGAAGATGCCATTCACGCCGATGACCGCAAAATTCTGTCAAAGAGTTTGTGGAATGCAATCAATCGGCAATTCGTCCCGATGGTGCATGCAGCGCCATCCACCAACAGGCAATTATGATCAGCGGGAACATTTATTTGTTGGAACAGGGAGCCAGTTTGCTGGCACAGCTTGACGATCAAATGTATGCGACAGTGCCAGTGGAAATTTCCAATTCCGGTATTGGCGCTCATCTGCGTCACTGTCTGGATTTTTATGACAGCTTCCTGCGCGGAATCGAATTGGGCAAGGTGGATTACGATCTGCGCGAACGCAATGAATTGATCGAAATCAACCGGGGTGCCGCTCTGGCAAAAATTCGTGAATTGGTAGACCGGTTGCGTCGAGTTTGTCTTGGCCGCGATTTGGAATTGTTGGTCAAGCGCGAAAACGAACATTCGTTTTTGTCGTCGGCCTGGGATCGGTCTTCCATTCAACGCGAACTGCAATTTTTATTCAGCCATAC
>JAEUQP010000700.1 GCA_016789645.1 Acidobacteriota bacterium
TCGATTGGCGGAAGTGCGCGCCACGTTGCAACAAGCGGCGAAGGAAAAAGAAGCCGCTGCGGCCAAGATGGCTGATCTGGATGCGCGGTTGAGCCGGTTGGATGCGGAAATCGCCGACATCAAATCGCAGGCGCAGCGCGAAGCCATCGCCGAGCGTGAGCGACTGGAAACCGAAGCGAAACGGGACATCGAAAAGATTCGCCAAGGTTCGCAGCGCGAAATCGAATCCGCCAAGCAGATTGCAATGTCCGAACTGCGCGAATTCGCCGCGACCAAGGCCGTTGATCTGGCCGAACAGATGATTCGCAAGGAATTGAAGCCCGAAGATGACGCGAAACTGCTTCAGCGGATGGGCGAGGAAATGAGCAAAGTAAGCTGAGTTCACAGTTCGCAGTTGGCAGTTCACGGCAAACCAGAACTGCGAACAGTGAACGGTGAACAGTGAACGGAAAATTATGAGTGTCACCACCATTGCCAATCGGTATGCGCGCGCGCTGGCTGATGTCATTACAGAGCGCGGCGAAATGAACGAGGTTGTTGCCGAACTGAACAGCTTTGCCTCGATGATGACCGGACACGGCCAATTGCGCGATGTTTTTGCCAGCCCGGTGCTTTCGGGCGAACGCAAACGCGCTGTGCTGGGAGAACTGTTGTCGAAGATGCAATTGCGTCCGACTTCCAGCAATTTCCTGCGGCTGTTGCTGGACAATTCTCGGTTGCACAACCTGGATCAGATGTTGAAAGCGCTGGCGCGCGAACTGGATGTGCGGACAAACGTCGTTTCGGCGGAAATCGTCACGGCGCGCGCCATCAGTCCCCAGGAAGAAACGATGCTGAGCGACAAGTTGAAAGCGGCAACGGGCAAACAGGTGCGGCTGCAATTTCGCACCGATCCCGACATCATCGGCGGTGTTGTCACGCGCATTGGCAGCGTGGTGTATGACGGTTCGATCAAGTCCCAATTGGCGCAGATGAAACAGCGCCTGATGAATGCATAGGTGATTGGTGCAATGAGTTGGTTGATTTAACGCCAACCACCGAACACCAACCATCAACCACCTTTTCGGAGTGAACATGGCTAACGAAATCAGAGCAGATGAAATCAGTAAGATCATTCGGCAACAGATCGAAAATTTTGATGCCGGTGTGACTGTCGCCGAAGTCGGCACGGTGATCAAAGTGGGCGACGGCATCGCCGAAATTCACGGCCTGGAAAAAGTCATGGCCGGTGAATTGTTGCAGTTTGAAAAAGGCGCTGCCGGACTGGCGCTCAACCTGGAAGAAGACAAAGTCGGTGCAGTGTTGCTTGGCGATTTCCAGGTCATCAAAGAAGGCGACATCGTCAAACGCACCAAACGCATTATCGAAGTCCCCGCGGGCGAAGCGATGTTGGGACGCGTAGTCAACGCGCTCGGCCAACCGACCGACGGCAAAGGCCCGATTGTCACCAACGACTTCATGCCGGTCGAACGCATTGCGCCGGGCATTGTGGATCGCCAACCGGTGAAAGAACCGATGCAAACCGGTTTGAAATCAGTGGACGGCATGGTTCCCATCGGACGCGGCCAGCGCGAATTGATTATCGGCGACCGCCAGACGGGCAAAACCGCCGTGGCTTTGGATACGATTATCAACCAACGCGGCAAAGACGTCATTTGCGTCTATGTCGCCATCGGCCAGAAAGCTTCGACCGTCGCGCAGGTGCAAGCCACGCTGGAACGATACGACGCGATGAGCTACACGATCATCGTTTCGGCCTCGGCTTCGGAACCGGCGGCGATGCAATATCTCGCTCCGTATTCCGGCTGCGCCATCGGTGAATACTTCATGGATCGCGGCAAAGCCGTGTTGTGCGTGTATGACGATTTGTCGAAACACGCGGCGGCGTATCGTGAAATTTCCTTGCTGTTGCGCCGTCCGCCGGGACGTGAAGCCTATCCGGGCGACGTGTTTTACCTGCACTCGCGCTTGCTGGAACGCGCCGCGAAATACAGCGATGCGCGCGGCGGTGGCAGTTTGACCGCGCTGCCTGTGATTGAAACCCAGGCGGGCGACATTTCGGCGTACATTCCGACCAACGTGATTTCGATCACCGACGGGCAAATCTTTTTGGAATCCGATTTGTTCAACTCGGGCATTCG
>JAEUQP010000705.1 GCA_016789645.1 Acidobacteriota bacterium
GCAGGCGAATTGGGCGTGACGACGATTTCTTCGCGGTGCGCTCATCAACCCGGCGATCCGGAGTTTCAAATGTTTCCGCCGCACTGTCTGGAAGGTACGGCAGGAGCCGAGCGGGTGTTTGAGAATTTGCCACAGCTTCCTCAGCATGAAATCGCGGTTGAAGCCGTCGCCGATGCTCAGACGCAGCTTGAAGCAGGGAAGCATTACGTCGTCAAAAAAATTGTCTTCGATATGTTTTCCAGCAAATGGTTGGATGGATTGCGGCAGCGTGGAGCGTTTCGCGGAGAGCGTTGCGTCGTGTTTGGCGTAGCGACCGATTATTGTGTACGCGCCTGCGTGCTTGGTTTGGCGGAAGCAGGCGCTCGCGTCCAGGTGGTCGAAGATGCCATTCGCGGCGTTGCGCCCGAAACCACCGAACAGACCTTTGCCGAAATGCGCGCTGCCGGAATCGAATTCACGACGACCGACGCCGTGCTGAACAGTTTGAATCCAGAACAAAGGTGAGCAGGATGAATCAACGATTGCCCAAAACCATTTTGATCGTGTTGTTCGTCGCCATTTTGATCGGCATGTTGTGGGTGACGATCAAGGCCAGTTTGGTCGAAAGCGTCTTTAACGTCGGCCCGCGCGTCTGGCCGGAGCCTTGGTGGGTGGCGACGCTGTGGGATGCGTACTGCGGTTTCGTCACGTTTTACGTATGGGTGTTTTACAAAGAAACCGGGTGGCTGTCGCGCGTCGTCTGGTTTGTGCTGGTGATGTGTCTGGGCAACATAGCCATGTCGGTGTATGTGTTGATTCAATTGTTCCGGTTGCCTGCCGAAGCCACTTGGGCGGATTTGTTGTTGAGGAAATCATGACCCGAAAACAACAACTCGGCGTTTGGCTCTTGCTGACAGTATTGCTGGCGATTGCCGCGTATCGCTGGCTGAACCTTCCTGCCTTATTGCTGCCGACTACGGCCTGCCGCTGGCTGAACTTATCTGGCTGAACTTATCTGAATGACCGCTGCAAAGAAACAACCTCTGATTGCCGTCGTGGGGCCGACTGCTTCGGGCAAAAGCGATCTGGGCATTGCGCTGGCGCATCGTTTCGACGGTGAAATCATCAACTGCGATTCGGTGCAAACCTACAAAGGCATTTATGTCGCCACCGCCAAAGTTCCGCCCGAAGAGCAGCAATCCATCCCGCATCATCTGATTGACATCGTCGAACCGACGTACAACTTGACGGCGGTGGAATGGGCGGAACGCGCGCGCGCCGTCATCGCCGACATCGAAGCGCGTGGCAAACAAGCGTTGCTGGTTGGCGGAACAGGATTTTATCTGCGCGCGTTGACGACGAAGTTTTTCGATTCGCCGGAAATTGACGAACGTTTGCGGCCACGATTTCAGCGAATTCTGGAACGTCGCGGAGCCGAACATTTACACCGAATGCTGGCGCGAGTGGATCCGCCGCTGGCCGCCAGATTCGCGCCGAACGATTGGTCGCGCGTGATTCGCGCACTGGAAGTTTTTTTCTCTTCGGGCAAACCGCTTTCCACCTGGCAAGCCGCCGCGCCCGAACAGCCGACCGAAGAAGCCGCGCGAATGTTTTATCTGGTGCTGCAACCGCCGCGCGAAGAATTGTATGACCGCATCAACCAGCGAACCGATTTGATGGTCGGACGCGGCTTGCTGACGGAAATTCAAAACCTGATTGCCTCCGGTGTTCCGCCGACTGCCAAAGCCTTCAACGCGCACGGGTACAAACGCTTTGTCGAATACCTGCTTGGCCAGCGAACGTTGGAAAGCGCCGTCGAACAGATGAAGCTCGATACGCGGCATTACGCCAAACGCCAATGGACGTGGTGGCGCGCTCAGCAAAATACGTTCTGGTTGGAAGGCTTCGGCTTTGAAGAACAGGTCATTGAACAAGCCAGCCGCATCGTCGCCAAACTTCGTGAAGATTTTGAAAAATAGCGCTGCAAGAATTTTTCAAACCTGCCGTTCATCCGTCACCAACTCCGAAATCACTGGCATCCATTACGTCTGCTGACGAAGTCCCGTCGGCAGGCTCACGATACTTTCAAACACGCAACATCAGGAGCAAATTTATGAAAGTCTGCCCGAAGTGTGCCCGTAGCTTTGCTGAAGGATTTCAGTTCTGCCCGCAGGATGCAGCCGAGTTGGTCAAGTACGATCTGCGAGCGCAACTGACACAGAATGAATTTCAATTCCTGCTCGAAGAAGAAACGTTCCCGCGACGCTTGGCGCGCGAATTCGCTGACGCCATTGATGAGTTCAAACACAATCCGAAAAGTTTTCTTGCCGGATTGCTGCGCGGCGAAGGCAGTAGCCGTCGCCGAAAACAATTGCTGCAGGCCGGAATGGCTTCGGCGGTGATCGTGTATGCGGCGGTGATGATGGCCGGAGTCTTGATTGGACTGTTCACGTCGCCTGCTCAATTGACTGAAGCCAAAGAGCCGGAATTAATCAAAGACCCAAGTCCGTTTTTCGAGATTGTGCCGATTTTGAAACCAAAGCTGGATGAAGTCGGGCAATCGCTCAACGCCAGTGCCGGAAAGCTTGGTGGCAGTTTTAATCGCCAGCAGGATTCTGGCGGCGGAGGTGGCGCCAACGACCAATCGCCCGCGCGTGCGGGAGTTCCAACGCAAGCGTCTTTGCTTCAATTGCGTCCGCCTGATTTGGATCCGCCACGGATCAATCCGACTTTGGTGACGCCGATGACAGTTGTTGCGGATCCAAATGCGTTTTTGAAATTGCGTGGGCCGATTGGCGATTGGCGAGGCAAAGGCTTTGACGAGTCTTTGGGGAATGGTGGAAGAAACGGAATCGGCGATGGGCCTGGAGACGGATACAGCGACGGCAACAAGTTTGGCGTTGGCGGCAGTGATCCGCGGTTCACTAACGGCAAACCTTCGGGAACGAGCAATGACATTCCTTTTGCCACGCGCGATATGCGGCCAACGATTACCTACAAAGAGCGAGCCAAATACACCGAAGAAGCTCGGCAGAACAGAATTGAAGGCACGGTTCTCCTCAGTCTGGTGTTAGGGGCTGACGGGCGTATTTACGACATTCGGGTTGTTCGCCATTTGCCTGCCGGATTGACCGAAGAAGCGATTTTGGCTGCGAAAAAAATTCGCTTCAATCCGGCGGTGCGCGACGGGCGCGCAGTCAGCGTTCGTATGCAACTCGAATACAACTTCACGCTTTACTGACCGAATTTGAATTTACTCCACAATCTCCAGTCCCCAACTTGACGCCGCCGCGGTCTTCGCAGGCGCCGCGAACAGAGAGGAGTTGGACAAGAAGCAGCGAGGCCGTGCAGGCATCACTCTTCTCTTGTTCTCTGTTTGCGGTGTCTGCGAAGGCTTCGGCGGCATTTTTGGCAGAGACGCAACTCTTGCGTTTCTACGTCAGCGATTTGGGAACAACGCCTTCAAAAAACGGCCAGTGTGTGAAGCTTCGACTTGAGCGATGTCTTCCGGCGTACCGACGGCGACAATCTGGCCGCCGCCAACGCCGCCTTCCGGGCCAAGGTCAATGATCCAATCGGCGGTTTTGATGACATCCAGATTGTGTTCGATGACGATCAACGACGCTCCGGTTTCCAGCAATCGCCGAAACGATGTCAGCAGTTTGTTGATGTCGTCGAAATGCAACCCGGTCGTCGGTTCATCGAAGATATACAACGAACGGTCGCCCGACGCTTTGGACAAATACGAAGCCAGTTTGACACGTTGCGCTTCGCCGCCGGAAAGCGTTGTTGCCGATTGTCCCAGCCGCAAATATCCCAATCCCACGTCGTCCAGCACTTTCAACTTGTTTGCAATTCGTGGTGCTTGCGAAAAGAACGCGATGGCTTCACGAACAGTCAGTTGCAAAACTTCGTGAATGTTCTTGCCGCGATAAAGGACTTCCAGCACGGAATTTTTGAATCGTTTGCCATTGCATTCTTCGCAAACCAATTCGACGTCGGCCAGAAACTGCATTTCGACTGTGACGGTTCCGTCACCTTCGCAAACGTCGCAACGCCCGCCGGGAACATTGAACGAAAAATGGCTGGGATTGAATCCGCGCATCTGGGCTTCGCGCGTCTGGGAGAAAACTTCGCGGATCAGGTCGTAAACTTTGATGTACGTGACAGGATTCGAGCGCGGCGTGCGGCCAATCGGCGACTGGTCAACCAGAATGATGTCGTCTACGAATTTGCCGCCTTCGATGGAGCCGAAATCGCCGACCTGGCCAGTCCAATCGCCGCGCTGTTTTTTCAATCCGGCGAACAAACATTCGTGAACCAGCGTGGATTTACCGCTGCCGCTGACTCCGGTGATGCACACCAGTTGGCCCAGTGGAATTGTCACGTCAATGTTTTTCAGATTGTGAGCGCGCGCGCCGCGAATGGTGATGCTGTGTTTGTCCGGCTGGCGATGTTCTTTCGGCGTTTTGATTTGAGCTTCGCCGCGCAGGTATTTTCCGGTCAACGAAGCTTCGTGTTTGAGCAACTGCGTAAAATTGCCTTCGTAAACAACCTGGCCTCCCAGTTCACCCGCGCCTGGGCCTATGTCCAAAATGTAATCGGCGGCGCGCATCATTTCGGCTTCGTGTTCGACCACCAGCACCGTGTTGCCGATGTCGCGTAAATTTTCCAGCAAGCCAATCAGCCGCGCGCTGTCTCGCGGATGCAAGCCAATCGAAGGTTCGTCCAACACGTACATTGCGCCAACCAGCGAAGAACCCAGATGCGTGGCCAGTTGAATGCGCTGGGCTTCGCCGCCGGACAAAGTAGCGGCCAGCCGATCCAGCGTCAGGTAATCCAGCCCGACTTCATCCAGAAAGCGCAGCCGCGAACGAATTTCTTTCAACAAGCGGTCAGCAATCGCAGTTTGTTCATCAGTCAGTTTCAAGTTGTCGAAAAACGCGCGAGCGTCTTTGATCGAAAGCGCGACGACTTGCGGCAGGTTTTTCTCGCCGACATAAACGTCTTGAGCCTCGCGCCGCAACCTGCCGCCAGTACAGTCAGGACAGCGCGTATAGCCGCGATATTTCGAGATCAACACGCGAATGTGCAGCTTGTATTTTTTCGTTTCCAGATAATCGAACAGCCCTTTGACGCCTTCATAATCACCATCACCTTCAACCACCGCGCGCTGGTGTTCGGGCGGCAACGCGGCGAAAGGCGTCGTCATGGAAATGCCTTCACGTTTGGCAAACTTCGCCAATTCAGCTTGCCAATCTTTGAATTGCGGTTTGGTGAACGGTTCGATTGCTCCATCGGCCAACGACAGTTCGCGATTCGGAATCACCAGGTTCATGTCCAGGCCGATCGTGTTGCCGAACCCCTGGCACGTCGGACACGCGCCAAACGGGTTGTTGAAGCTGAACAATTGCGGTTCGGGCAGCACGTAATTGATCCGGCATCGTTTGCACTGAAACTGTTCAGAAAAGAAAAACTGCTCCGGCGTGTCGCCAACGGTATGGATCGCTGCCTGGCCGTGGCCTTCGCGATAACAGGTTTCGATGGAATCGGTCAGTCGGTTGCGCGAATCTGGGCGTGCAACCAAACGATCAACCAGCACGAACATGTCGTCAAAATTTTTTCCCGTGAAGCTGTCCGGAGTCTGCAATTCGATGGTTTCGCGTGTGGTCGCGTTATACAGCCGGGTGAAGCCGCGTTGCATCAAGCTCATCAAATGAGCTTTGACGTTAATCGCGGATTTGGCTTTTCCCGCGCGTGGTTTGGCTTTGGTGGATTTTCGCTCGGTGCTGGGTTCCGCAGATTCGCTGAATTCAGTCCCGGCAGAGGCTGGAAATAAGATGAAAAAGCGCGTGCCTTCCGGCAATTGCAGAATGTCATCGGCGATGGATTCAGGTGTGTCCCGTTTGACTTCGTTGCCGCAGGTTCGGCAACGAGTCACGCCTACGCGCGCAAACAGTAACCGCAGGTAATCGTAAATTTCGGTTTGGGTGGCGACGGTCGAACGCGGATTGCGCGTGGAATTTTTCTGGTTGATGGCAATGGCCGGGCAAATTCCTGTGGCTTCGTCTATGTCCGGTTTATCCATTCGCTCCAAAAACTGGCGAGCGTAAGCGGACAGCGATTCGACATATCGGCGCTGACCTTCGGCGTAAATGGTGTCGAACGCCAGAGAAGATTTACCGCTGCCGCTGACTCCTGTGACGACAGTCAGTTTGTTCAGGGGAATCGAAAACGTGATGTTTTTCAGGTTGTTGACGCGTGCCCCGCGCACGGTAATCGCATCGTGATTCGACATCCAAACTCCTGCTTTGTGCTGATTGCAGTGTGATGGCCTGCAATAGCAAAAATGTTTCATGTACGAATCACGGATTCTATCCGATGGAATGAAAGCCTGACAAATTCGTCAAAAGTCGTTTTCTAAATTGAAATTGGAAGGATTTTTGGCTGGCAAGTTTTTTGTAGCTTCGATCGGTCAAGCTGGCTAAGTTGAATTTGGGCTGAACACCCGACTCAACAGATCGAAAGCTACAAAACCTCTTCCTGCATATAGCCAATCTCATTCCATGCAACCTGATCGTTGCGGTGTGAAGCAGCTACGATGCAAGCTAGGTCAGGGTAAATACCCTAATGGCCGGGACGCTGCTCAATTTACGTTGTCAATTTTGCTTTTCTACTTGGGAGTGATGGCGGAGCGAAAAGTGTTTCACTTTTCTTTATCTACTTTGCTGAGAATTTTCCAGCGTTAAAGCTCTCACTTCAAAATCGTAGTCACCAATTGGTACTGAAGGATTTCCGGGTGCGATCCCTTGCAAACTGGCGGTGTAATCTTCGATTTGCAGTTTGGCCGCTGGCAATCGCCAAATCACAATCGGAGTTCCAGCTTCATTCTTGGTAGCATGAAGCGAATCATCTGAAAGAACCTCATCCTCTTTGCCCTTGATGTGCAACGTTCCGCGATAAATGGGAAACGTTTCTTTGCTGACCTCAAGCTTCAATTCAACGATCTGCGTTTCTTTGCCGATTTTTGCCGTTATGTCTTGCCCAAAGCTTCGTGACGAAGTGGGTTTCAGAAAAAGCGATATGTTAGGTGGGCCTTTAGGAAGCTGAATAGCGGCAATCTGGACTTCGGGGGATGTTGCTTGCTGTCGCTCTTTCCTCACTTGCAAGGCGATGATTGACCCGATCAACAACATCGCCGCTGCAGCCAAAATCCACGGTTGATATGTTTTTCGGAAGCCATGCGGACTTTCCTTTTTAGTGGACGGCTTTCTGTCAGAAGTGATTCGGTTTGTTACCAATTGAGGCTTCGGTGCCGGGGAAAGAAAGGAACAGGCGAGTTCCACTTCTCGCTTGTGACCGGGCAAAGTCAGAAAGTGTTGTTCAAACCGTTTTCGATCTTCGGCGGTAAGTCTTCCGTTCAAATAATTGCTAATCAGTTGATCTTTGGCATCCAACAAGGCAACAAAAACTTCGTTATTGCAGAAATATTCTTCTTCTAGCCGATCCTGTTCGGCATCGTGTAATTGCCCCAACAAATACCGAGTAAATAATTCAGAGTTGTAAGAAAAATTGCTCATTAAAAAACTCCCTCAACATTATGTGTCGAGATGGTTAATTTCATTTCGCCTTTGGAGTCTTCTTCTCCAGACAATTCGCCAAACAGGCTTCCAGTTTTTTCCTGATCCTGGAAACGCGAATTCTCAACGCAGTTGGCGAAATTCCCATTCTTATTGCCTGTTGCCTGCGCGCCTCGTAATGCGATTCTTCTTCGTGATCCCAGTATTCGATCATCAGGTTTCTTTCTTCGTCCGTAATTTGACGGATGCAATGTACGTAACGGGCGTTCTCTTCTTCTGTCAGTAAAAAATCGGGCAAGACAAACGACAGGCCAAGCGCTTGATCAAACGAGACATAATTGTTTTCCGGCCTTCGCAATGATTCCATCCAGATCAAGCGCGCCAATCCATAACTGTATCGGTTGAAATCGCGAATCTCCTCGCCTTCAGCATATTTTTTGGCCAGTCGGCTGAGCGCTTCGTCGGCCAGGTCTTCGGCGCAAATGGCTCCTCGGGCGGCAAAGTACTCCCGCATTTTTTGCCAAAGGAGTTCATACTCTTCTCCGGCTTTTTCGCGGTCAGAATTGAAACAGAGCAGCAACAACTCAAAGTTTTCAGGGGTTAGGGGTGTGTGTGCCATGCCGTTCGATGTCCGCAAATGTTCGTGGGAATTTTTATCACTGAAATTCTATTCACGATGCGGCAGGCAGTCAAAAAACGATTGGTCGGAATGGTAAAAATCGAAACAGCGGCTCAACAAAAAATCAAGATGGCAGAAGGCTGGCAAATTGAAGCACAGCTTATTTCCATTCACCCTGCAAAACGAAACTTCCCCAATAATACGGCGCATTCCATTTGGCATCCCGGAAAAGATCGAGTTGGGCTTGCTGGAGGGCGGTTGCGCGTGGCAACCCTTTTTTCAGCAAGTGCCAATAAAAACGGCGCATCAATTGGGCCGTTGGCTTGTCTTCAACTTTCCACAAACTGGCCATCACACGCGGCGCTCCTGCATACATAAATCCGCGCGTCAGTCCCACTAATCCTTCGCCCTTGAAATCCTTGCCCAACCCGGTGTCACAGGCGCTGAGTACCACCAATTCCGCCGGCAGGTTCAAATTGTAAATATCGTTCAGCCATAAACGCCCTTCCAGTGTTTTTCCCTGTTTATCGAACAGCGAAAATATTAACGCAGACAATTCTGGATTTTCGTCATCCAGCACGCCATGCGTTGCAAAATGAATGATGCGGAATTGGCTCAAATTTGGATTTGTCGCCTGTTGCAGTGTGGCGTCAAATCCTTTGGCAACAAACCGGTCGCCGGGCTGGGTCAATTCTTCAATCGCCGTTGCTTCCTCTAAGGTCCACTGTAGCCTTTTGAAGCTTCTGCCGCGCCTCTGCGATTGATTTCGTAGCTGCGACGTTAAATCACCCAGCGCAGGCTGACTTGGCAACGCTCCGTTGGCTTGGCCATTGACCGCTAGCAAGCGCAAATCATTGATTGCAAAAACCGGGTCAGCCAGCACGGCTATCGTTTTGGGAGCAGGCTTTCGCCCGGCAGTTTCCTGCCGCAAGACCGCCAAGGTCGAAGCCGAAGGAAGGCTGACAATTTCATGTTCCTGAATCAAAGGAATATACGCGGTGCTCGCCGCTGACGATTCTTTGCCAACCAACTGTTTCCCACCCGCTTGCGGTTTTGGCAAAGCTCCGAACGGGATGTATTGCAACCCCCCATCCGCCACAATGACCAACCGTTTTTGACCAAGTTCGTCCGCAACCGGCCCAAGAATCAGTTGACTTAGCTCAGCAGCCTTTTTCCAGTATGCTTCCGTTCGCGTTGCATCCAATTGCACTGGCGCGGATTCATCTGGAGCTAAAATCTCACGCACCTCTCGCGTCAACTTTTCGATTTCGGCACGATTTTTCAACCCATGCCCTTTCACCCCGGTCGGTGTCACAGTCCAAACATAGCTTTGCTTGTCCCCCAGCGAAAATTCTAGTAGCAAAGTATTTTCATCCAACAATTGCTGTATTTCTGAAGCCTGCAACGGTTTTGGCAACGTCAAGGCAGCGTAATGCGGATGAGTTAAACGAATTTTGGCTTCAATTTTACTGCGTTCCTCACTCAAGGCCGAAATCTCACGG
The DNA here is from genome assembly GCA_016789645.1 of Acidobacteriota bacterium. Lineage (GTDB taxonomy): Bacteria > Acidobacteriota > Blastocatellia > RBC074 > RBC074 > RBC074. Next base: position 9,681 of record JAEUQP010000705.1, read on the forward strand.
GTAATTGCGGCGACCTCTTCCGATGGAGCATTGGCGCTAATCAACTGTATCTTGCTTTCTGATCGAGCGAGGAATTCTTGCTGCAAGGCTTGTAGACGCTGAGTCAAGTTCGTGTCGATTTGTCCACGGATATCAACGCGGTGTTGGCCGAGCAAATCAAGCAGGCTACGTGCGCGTGCTCGCTCGTTTACTTCCAGTGCTTTTGAAGCCAATTCATTTACAGTTGCCCGTTTTTGGCTTTGCATCAACAAGTCAACATTAAGTTGGTAATACTGTTGAATTGTTGCGAAGTATGAAGTGCGAAGGTCGCGGCTGGCGACTTTCGTGCGTAAAGATTCAACAATTTCAAGCGATTTTTCAATCTGGGAAAGCGCAACAGTAGCATTGCCACGATCCCGCTCCGCACAGGCAAGATTGTAAAGAGTAAGAGATTCGCGGTTACGATCTCCCGCCATCTGATTGAGCGCCAAGGCAATCTTGTAATGCTCAATCGCCGCCTGCAATTTTCCTTGGGCGTGATAAATGCGGCCAATTAAATTCAGGGTAACAGCTTCCCCCCTACGGTCTTTTTCCGCCCGATGCACAGGAAGCGCCTTGCGATAAGTCTCTAGCGCTTTCGCTATATTTCCTTGAAAGTTATAAACCGTTCCCAAACCTCTTAACGCGTAGGCTTCCAACCTTGTATCACCAATTTGCGAACTCAGCCGATAACCCTGCTCAAAATATCCGAGCGAATTTTGCATGTCCCCAAGAGAATAATACGCCCTGCCAAGTTCGTTATAAGTGCTGGCCTCGCCATTGGGATAGTTCACGGCCTGAAACAGGCACAAGGCTAATTTGTAATATTCAATAGCTTTTTGTTGTTCTCCCAGCGATTCTTGAACAAAGCCCAGCCCATTTAGGATTCTCGCCTCTTCAGTTCGATCACCGACCAGCCGCGCTAATTGCATGGCCTGATCAAAGTGTCGAATTGCCTCCTGGCTTTCGCCCAAGCGAGATTTGAGCCGTCCGATTGCGGTTAATGCTAGCGCCTGTCCACGTTTGCTTTTGGCGGCCTTCCAAAATTCCAGAGCCTGACGATCAAATTCCAAAGCCTTGTTGGGTTCTCCCAAATCAGAATAGGTATACCCAAAGTTCAACAGAGTTTGTGCTTGTCCCCGATCATCGGCAAGGTCCCGCCAGATAGCAATGGCTCGTTGATAGTATTCAATAGATTGCTGCCGTTTACTGATGCCATAAAGAATCTCACCAAGATTATTCAATGACTGAGCTTCTGCGCTACGATTGCCACTACACTGATTCAATTCCAGCGCTCTCGAACACGCTTCCCAGGCTTCGCGATTTTTGCTCAAAGTCATATACACGTAACCAATCCCATTCAATGCCTCTCCCACACCTTCCAAATCATTTATAGATTGGCTGATCTGCTGAGCTTTTTGGTAATACTCTAGGGCTTGTCGCGGTTGGCCCAGAATGTCATACAAATCTGCGACTGCTTTAAACGCGCCGGCTTGCTCCCGCTGATCGTCAGCGGCCTCCCAGGCGTTTGAGGCTCGTTCATATTTTTTGATCGCCGTTCGCAAAGATACGGGCGATTCCAATGCCGCCAATTGCTTTCCTTCAAGAGTCAGATTCTCGGCGACAACACGATGTCGGTCACCTGATTTTTCCTCCCTGAAATCTCCAAGACTGACTATGTAATTTCCAGCGGTCGCATCATATTTCTGAGGCTGAATTTTTACGATGTACTCTCCAGCGACATCTGCAATGAGTGAGATTGGCGTGGGCTTGCCGTGAGGACAATCTAGTTCTGCTATCTTGGAGTTGTCCGGCTTCAAGAGAGTCAATCTTAAATTCAGGCTGTCCGAACTGAGGAGAATACGCAAGTATTGATGCTGGCTAAGCGCTAGTCGGTAATAATGAGTTTCTCCTTTCGCGATCCTTTGCGCGTATGGCTGATCTTTCGTCAAGATCGAAAGAAGATTTAACCGGTCGGCTTGAAACGTTAGAGCAACAACAAAGCTTGTTAGCAGCAATGTTGATCCTGCTGCGCCAAGAGAGACAATGAAAGGGCTTGGCTTGGCAAGCCATTTGGAAAGCTTCTTGACCATCTTCTACAAGCCTCTGCTCCGGCTTCAATCATCTCCACAATCGAAGAATGTGGCAGGAAAATTTTTCATGCTACTGATGCCGTTTTGCAATGCTTTATTGGCATCGCCGTTTTTATTGGCGTCACCATTTTTGTTGGCATCGCCATTTTTATTCGCATCACCATTCTTGATATTTTCCGAAATAAACTCACCAATTAACGGGTAGAAGGATTTCCCAATTGGTCCCTGTTTTTGTTCAACAGGGAGCCTACGATCGTTACGCACTTTGCGGCAAGTCTTACCCAAATACTTAAGCAGGAATTTATTCCAGCCTGTATCACCGGCAAACTTAACCTGTTCATATTCCGGCGCATACGTGCCCCAATTCCAGGGAAAGTAAATCGAAAGTCCATGTGAAAATTGCACCGCCGGACCTGTGTAACAAGATTTTAGGACGATCCCTTTATTGTTGTTGTCTCCGACGATGGCATTCTTGACGCTCTTGCAAGCCTTGATGAGATTGTCGAGCGACGTTTTTTCTATCTGCAGATTGGCTCCCGACTTTTTCAAGCGTTTGCAAGACTTCGCAAGGCAGTCACAAAAATCCCAGAGGTCTGTATGCTGCTCGAATTTATAAGACTGTGCTCGCCAATGCGCAACAATGATGGCATCGGTAATCAGCTTGTCCCCAAGACCTCGAATTAAAGCATCCGACAGCGCTTGAACTCCTTCCACCAGTTTGGCGATTTTCTCTTTACCCAGATCGCTTGCCGAATGATCCGTTGAGATTCCAGCAAGAGTGTATTCCTTATAGAACTGCGCATACATTTCAACAATTAAACAAGCAAAGTCTTGAGTATCCAAGCCGGAATTCTCATTCAATGCCTCAAGAATTTGGTAATACGGCCATCCCCCTTCTAAAACAAACCCTTCAGACCCCACTAGATACTGAACATTGTCTGAAAGCTGGTAACAGATTTCCACCATGCTCATCAAACAACTATCCAAGCCCAAAATATCCAGTTTCTCTTTGTCGTTTGGAACGAACCCCAACTCATCAAGTACGTCTTTTAATTCTGTCAGCTTTAGCGTCGCAGGTGGGTTGTTGTCTGTCATGAAGTCTCCAACTGGACCGCTGCCATGTCCAGACAAAACCAAAAAATTTCTCGCACCTGCTTGTGTCGCGCTTGTCTCAATAAATTGTTTCAGGACTCTGTGGTCGGCAAAGTTCTCATAGTTCACCGCCTCTGACTGTTTATTATTTGTATTGCCTTCCGTTTCGGCGGCAACATTTGTTTTAGGAGGGAAATCCTCATCTTCCAAATCGGAGAGCTTATTCAGAAGTTTTCGAGAGACGGTTGATTGAGTAACTCTCCTCTCTGCAACCTTCTCAATAGCGGGCTGCGAAATTTCGTTAAAAACATAACGTTTCGGGCCTAGCCCGGAAACGTTGGAATCAAGTTGCGCAACAACATTGATGTTAGGATCAAAGTCCAAGCGATAGATTTCCGTTAACGCATAAACAGCCTCTTCGCTGAGGTTATTGTCCGCGGACATGTAAATCAGGACGTTCCAGGGTTTGGCATCAGGCATAACTAGCTCCATTTTGAGGATTTCATGATGTGATTCTTTTTGTGTTACCCGCTATGAAATACATGGAATAGATGCCACCCCACAATGGCACATGTGATCTGCGTACCCAAAAAAATTAACTACAATATCCGGCCCATTGGCTGATTGACCTCAGAATAGACCTAATTACAAGAAAAACGCATGGCAGATTGCTGACCAAGCAGATGGCTACTGGCAAATACTGCTGTGTAAAACTGGGAACGTCGCGAACACTACGCTGCCCTCTATAACCTGTCAATTGCCTAGAGATCGCTTTGACACTTCCTCTCAAGTTTATGTGTCGGAAGAGGAAAAAACATTTCACCCGAGAACCCATCAGCAACGTTTTCTCACCACTCTACAACTTCCCCGCCTCTGTAGTAGACTTGGTCTCGCCTTGATTTTACGCACACGTGGGAAGTTATGAACCAATCATTTGAACAAAACAGCGATTCGTATTGTCTCTTTGAGATCATCAAACCTCGCATTCAAACGATGCGTGTTTTGTTGGTGGACAACCTGGTTGCCGACGAAACGCAGTATTCCGAAGTCGCCCGTCGTGAGCCGGATTTTCATGCGGGCAAATGGGTGCGGCTGGAACGAATGATCGCCGGAATGGCGATGGGCAATATCGAAAACAACATTCGCCAATTGATTCGCAATCCGGACGTTCGCACAGTTCACTTGTCCGAATTGAACGAAACAACGGTGCGGGAATTCGATCCGGATGCCATTGTTCTGAGCGGCACGTTGCGGGATTTTGATTTGTATGCGCCGGAAATGATCGAAGGCTTTAACAACTTCATTCATCGGACGTCGGTGCCGGTGATGGCGATTTGTGGCGGTCACCAATTGGTCGGACAGGCGTTCGGAGCCACGATCACCACCATTGACGGCAAACCGCCCCGCGAAAAACGCAGTGGGCGGTTGATCGAATACCAATATCGGTTCGTCAAAATCACGGATGTGAACGATCCGATTTTTGCCGGAATTGACAACCGCCCCAGTGCTCGCTGGCAAAAATACACCAATCGCAAACACCTGTTGCGCGTTTGGCAAAATCACGGCCTGGAAATTGATCGGCTGCCATCAGGCTTCAAACATTTAGCGCGAGGGTATTTGTCCGAATACCAGATGATGGTGCGCCGCACGGCAGACCAGTTGATTTACGGCGTGCAATTTCACATCGAAAAGTCGTTTCAGGACTGGCAGACGGACAAATACTGGGATCACCGCAACGAAAGCCGCGATGGACGGTTGTTGTTCGATAACTTTTTGGTCGAATCCCTGCGGTTTCGTGGCAAGGAAATCAGTCCAGTGGAGGACGAACCGGCTCCGTTGGCCAGCGCTGCCAAAGCTTCTTCGGCGGGTGGATCGGCGGGAATTCCCGCGACAGGGTTTTAATCCGATGGGAAACGAATTCATCAACATCACGGTTTTACTGTTTGGCGCATGCAAAGAAGTTGCTGGCGTTGGCGAAGTGCGCTGCGAGTTGGCGAATCCGGCGACGGCGGCAGATGCCTGGGAAGAATTGAAGCGACGGTTTGCCGATCTTGAACGGTTTGAACGGTCAGCGTTGGTTGCCGTCAACGAAGAACATGCTCAGCGCAATCATCCGCTGAAAAATGGCGACACCGTGGCGATCTTTCCGCCGGTTTCGGGCGGCTGATACGGGACAAAGTTATGCTAGTTTTTCTGCTTTTCCTGTTTTCGTTTCAGGCGAAATCGCCGATTGACGAGGCCAAACTGCCTCAGACGGCGGCAACGGTTCGCGAATTCGTCCCCGCCGGTTGGACGGTCGAAGCTGAAGTCGGCGGTGATCTGAACCGTGATTCGATTTCGGATTTCGCGGTTGTTCTGGTCGAGCAAATGCCCGCCAGCGCCGATAAAGAGAATCCGCCGGAACGCCAACGCGCATTACTGATTCTGCTCAAAACTACTGACGGCAAGTTCAGTCGCGCGGGGCTGGCGACAAAGTTGTTGTTGTGCACTCGCTGTGGCGGAGCTTTTTACGGAATTGTCGAAACTCCTGTGACCATCGAAATCACCAATGGAGTATTGATCGTTCGGCAGGAATACGGTTCGCGCGAACTGACTCAGGAAACCTACCGTTTTCGGTACGAACCGGAGTCAAAACGGTTTTTGTGGATCGGCTCGGATTTGCGCGGATATGACCGGCTGACGGGCGAAACCCAAACCGAAAGCACGAATTTTTTGACCGGTGTGAAGCTGACAACCGCGTCCAAAGCGAATGAAAAAACCGGCAAGGATGTTGTGGTCGCTAACAAAAGCCAACGCGTCAGCCGTGCGAAAAAATATCTTGAAGACGTTGTCGC
>JAEUQP010000709.1 GCA_016789645.1 Acidobacteriota bacterium
CGGGTGGCTGAAATTCTTCAACTACTCCGGCGCGCCGTTGCTGGGATCGGTCATCAATTTCAACCCGGCGGCTTCTGCTTCGCCGACGGCCTTCAATCAAGGCCACAACCTGCACATCCTGAGACTGGCACCGACCGCTTCGATGCGGATCCCGGTCTTCCCTCCGAACTGCTAAGTTCACTGTTGCATCCCAAAAAAGCTAAGGCCGGTCAACTGACCGGCCTTTTTTCATGCGGGAAGGATTGTAGTGATTATCTGGCTACGCGAGCGCCGCCGCCTTTCATCACCTTTTCGACTTCAGCCAGTGTTGCCATCGAAGTATCGCCCGGCGTCGTCATCGCCAACGCTCCGTGCGCTGCTCCGTATTCCACGGCGGCCTGCGCGCCCTTGCCGGTCAGCAAGCCATAAATCAATCCCGAAGCAAACGAATCCCCTCCGCCAACGCGATCATAAATTTCCAGATTCTCGCGCAACCTCGCTTCGTAAAACCGGCCGTCTGAATAACAAATTGCCCCCCAATCATTGATCGAAGCCGTCTTCGCATTTCGCAAAGTCGTGCCAACCACTTTGAAGTTCGGGTATTCGGCAACCGCGCGTTCAATCATCTTTTTGAAGTTTGTCGGGTCAAGTTCGGACAAATGCTCATCCACGCCTTCCACTTCAAAGCCCAGCGCTGCGGTGAAGTCTTCTTCGTTGCCGATCATCACATCCACGAGCGATGCCAAGCCGCGATTCACTTCGCGCGCTTTTGCCTGACCGCCAATGCCTTTCCATAACGATTCACGGTAATTCAAATCGTAGCTAATGATCGTGCCGTGACGTTTGGCCGCTTCCATGGCTTCTTTCGCTACCAGCGGAGTGGTTTCGGACAACGCCGCGAAAATGCCTCCACAATGAAACCAGCGCGCGCCTTCCTGTCCGAAAATCTTTTCCCAATCAATGTCGCCCGGCTTAAGTTGCGACACCGCCGTATGCCCACGATCCGAACAACCGACGGCTCCGCGCGCGCCAAAGCCGCGTTCGGTAAAATTCAATCCATTGCGAACTTCGCGACCTACGCCGTCATATTTCACCCAACGAACGTGCGATTGATCTACGCCGCCTTGATAAATGAAGTCTTGAACCAGCCGCCCAACAGGATTGTCAGCAAACGCCGTGACGACCGCAGTGTTCATTCCAAAACAGCGTTTCAATCCACGCGCGACGTTGTATTCGCCGCCGCCTTCCCAAGCCTGAAATGTTCGTGTCGTATGAATACGCCCATCGCCCGGATCGAGCCGCAACATCACTTCGCCCAACGCCACCAAATCCCATTTGCATTCGTTTTTTGATTTGATCTTCAACGTCATCAAGTCTCCTATTGAGAAATTTCAAGGTCGCCAACTCTTTCGATAAGCGACCGTTTCGGCCAGGACGTTGCTCAACAGTTTTTCGAGCAACGTTTGATCCGGGCGGTCGCTGGTCTGGGCTTGACGCGAAATGCTGACGCGGCCTTTCGCGCTGATCGCAATCTCAAGCTGGCCGCTTTGTTGAAACCAGCGCAACCCGTACCGAATGGCATCGTCGCGTTGAGCCATCGAGGCGGCCAACTCCGGAATGGTTGTTTCGCCGCCTTTGGAATTGAGCGCGAATTTCAACAAACCACCCAGTCGCTGCAAAAACGGTTCAAGCGAAAGTTCAGTCGGACTCAGTCCGAAGAACACCACACGACGAGGTTTCACCCTTTCCAACGCGGCATTCCATTCATCCGGCCCCGGCGGCGAAGTCCAAACGATCAAGGTTTCTGCTGGTCGAAGCTCGGTTCGATTGCAACCTGCCACGGATGAATCGGTTTCGCGCCAGACAATCGCGTCAGGATGAGTTGCCAGAATTTCAGCCAGCTTCGCGTGCGGATCGTCGCTGCGGCAGTCTTCAATCTGGAAAGCGTCTTCGCTGCTGATTTCAATCGTCTCGCTTTCTCGCGGTTGCAAATCAACGAGTTCCAAAACCAGATCGGCTTCGTTTTTGAATCGGCTGATTTGCAAATTGTAGGCAAGGTCGAATCTTCCGCTGGGCAATTCGCGCTCGCCGACATTCCACCACAACACGCGCTGCTGATTGCCTGCATCGTCTGCAACGATCAATTCCAGATGATCGCCTTTGCGGCCAAGTTTGCGTTTGCGAATCATTCGCAAATCCGTCGTCGCCAATGTCAGCGCCGGATTGCCGTTGCCGAACGGAGCCAATCGTCGAACATCCTGTTCAAGTTCTCTGGTGATTTCGTCCAGGTGTAGGAAACTGTCAATCATCAACGTCGGTTCTTCGATTTCCGCCGTCATCGAACGAACTGCGCGCGACAGCAATCGGCGAAACTCAAACACATCTTCGCGGCGCAACGACAAGCCCGCAGCCATCGCGTGACCGCCGAACTTCGTCAGCTTTTCGCGGCAAGCTTTCAACGCGTCAGTGATGTTGACGCCCGCCACCGAACGCGCCGAACCGAAGGCATTTTCATTTTCTTCGCACAACAGCACGACCGGTTTGTGATACGCGTCTGCCAAACGATTGGCGACAATGCCAGCGACTCCGCCTTTCCAATCGGGATGGGACAAGACGATGGCCGCGTAATCCAGCAACGAAGGTTCGCGTTCCAGCAGGTTGTGCGCGCTGTCTTCGACCAATTGCGATTCCAATTTTCGCCGCGCGTTCATTTGCTCAAGCTGATACGCCAAATCCGCCGCGCGCGCCGCGTCCGAAGTCGAAAGCAATTCAACGCT
>JAEUQP010000817.1 GCA_016789645.1 Acidobacteriota bacterium
GCTTCATTGAAAAGATCGTTACAATTTTAAGCTTTATCCTTCGCATTAACGTTAGCTCCTTCGGTTCGTGGACAATGAAAAAGAGCAAGAAGCTGGCAGGCAAAGAACCTGACGCCTGTTTTTACGTGCAAACAGCGTCAGCCATCGGCAATCGTATCAACCTGGATTTTGCTGTGGATCCTCCGCCTGACATTGCCGTTGAAGTGGACATTCACCACACAACAAAAAATCAGTTGGAGTTGTACGCCGCGCTGGGTATTCCAGAGCTTTGGGTTTTCGACAACGGACGATTAACGATTCATCTTCTCGAAGAGGATCGTTATGTCGAGGCCGAAACCAGTCGCGCGTTGCCCATGTTGACAGCGACAATCCTGACAGACTTCCTCAACCGATTGCCGAAAGACGGCGAATTCCAAACCTTGTTGGCATTTGACGAATGGTTGCGGTCAATCAAGCAATAAGATCATTCGCATCGAAGCGCGATCATCGGATCCACCTTTGACGCCCGCCGAGCCGGAATCAGACACGCCAGCAAAACCACCGCCGCCAGCAACCCAGAAACCCCTGCATACGCCATGGCATCATTCGGGCTGACTTCAAACAACAGTTTGGTCAGCAATCGGGAAACTCCAAATGCCGCAATCAACCCGATGCCGATGCCAATGCCTGCCAGCCGCATTCCCTGAGCAATGACCATTCGGATCACATCGCTCCGCTGCGCGCCGAGCGCCAATCGGATGCCAATTTCCTGCGTGCGTTGAGTGACGACATACGTCATCACACCGTAAATGCCGACCACCGCCAGAGCAATTGCCAATCCGGCAAACACCACCAACAGCATGGCAATAAACCGTTGCGGCGCAACCGAACGCGCAACCATTGTTTCCAGCGCCAACGGGCGACGAATCGGTTGATCGGGATCAATGTTGCGTACGACCTGACGAATGCTGTTAATCAAACTTTCCGGCTCGGCCTTGCCACGAACCACCAGCGTCATCCACGAGTTCGGCATCTGAGCCGCAGGGATATAAAGCTCCGGATTGAACTCGTCGGTCAAGTTCAACAACTTGACGTTGCCGATGATACCGACGATTTCGCGCGAAACCGGTTTGCCGTACAACTCGACTTCTTCGGGCGATCCGACGGTCAATCGTTTGCCGAGCGGGTTTTCATTCGGCCAGTGTAGTTTCGCCAGTTGCTCATTGATGATGACGACGCCTGCGCTGGTGCGAACGTCTGTGTCGGTGAAATCTCGTCCGGCGCGAATCGGAATGCCAAGCGTTTTGAAATACTCCGAACTGATTTCGTGATTGTCAGCGTCAGGAGGATCGGTATTCGGCGCAACGGGGCGACCATCAATGTTGAACGAAGTCGCTCTGCGTCCGTTGTTGAACGGCAGAATTGTTGTCAATGAAGCGGTTTCGACGCCCGGCATGGCGCGAATCCCTTCCAACGTGCGGCGAAAAAATTCCGCCTGTTGCCATTCGTCCTTGTACTTGGCGCGCGGCAAACTGATGTCGGCTTTGATGACGTTTTCCGCGCGAAATCCCGGATTGATTTCGAGCAATTTCCAGAAACTTTTCAGCAGCAAACCAGCCGTCACCAGCAACACCAACGAAGCGGCGATTTCCAGCACGACCAGTCCGTTGCGAATGACGGTCAATTTGGCCGATCCCGAAGCCGAACGCGTGGATTCGCGCATGGCCTGGCTCAGATTGGTTTTGGTCAGTTGCCACGCAGGCAACGCGCCGAAAACAATGCCGGTGATGACAGACATCAACATCGTAAAGCCGATGACCATGCGGTCAATCGTGATTTCGTTGGGATTGGGAACGGCATCCGGGTTGATCTTGATCAACCATTCCACGCCAAACGCCGCCAGCAACAACCCCAACAACCCGCCGAGTATGCCCAACACCAGACTTTCACTGAGCATCAGGCGAATCAGGTTCCAGCGCGAAGCGCCGAGCGCCGCACGAACGGAAATTTCTTTCCAGCGCACGGTTGCGCGGCCAAGCAGCAAGCTGGCCACGTTGACGCAAGCAATCAACAACACCAACACGACTGCACCGAACAGAATCCACAGCGGACGTTCGATTTCGCCAACCAGTTCTTCGCGCAATGAAGCCAGTTTGAATCCATTGTCACGGTCTGTGTTGGGATTTTCCTGTTCGATCTGTTTGGCAATAGCCATCGCTTCGGCTTGCGCTTGCGGGTAACTGACGCCCGGTTTCAATCGCGCCAGCGTTTGCAAAAACGACGTGCCGCGCTGGTATTTCGACAAATCCAAGGCCAGCGGTTTCCAGATTTCGATGCCGTCCGTTGGAAAGTTGAAATTCTTCGGCATGACGCCAATCACCGTGTGAGCTTCGCCGTTGAGCTGAATGTTCTGGCCGACAATGTCTTTGCCACCAAACCGCCGCTGCCATAATCCATAGCTGATAACCGCCACACGATTTTTGCCCGGCGCGTCTTCTTCATCCGTAAACCAGCGACCTTGCAACGGCTGCATGCCAGCAACCTTGCCAAAATCCGCCGAAGCGTTGATGCCGGAAAGCGATTCGGGATTTCCATTGCCGGTCAGCGCCGCGCTGGCGTAATGAAACGCCGCATAATGCTCGAAGCTCTGATTGCGCGCGCGCAGATCGGTGTAATTGTGCGGCGAGACGGAAAACCGATTGCCGCCGTTTCCATCACTCGCCCACACATAACTGATGCGGTCAAAATTCGGATACGGCATCGGGCGCAGCAATAACGCATTGACCACGCTGAACACCGCGGCATTGGCTCCGATGCCCAGCGCCAGCGTCAGCACAGCGATCAAGGTATAGCCAGGATTTTTCCACAACATCCGGCAACCGTATCGCAAATCTTTCAATATGTTTTCCATCTCTTCTCCCCCCTTGGTGTTCTATTCGTAACGAAGCGCAATCATCGGATCCACTTTGGCCGCGCGACTGGCAGGAATCAGACAGGCGATCATGACCACCAATCCCAGCGCCAACGTCACGCCGATGAACGCCACGGCATCGGTCGAACTGACGCCGTACAACAAATTCGCCAGCAACCGCGTCAGCACAAACGCTGCTGTCAGGCCAATTGCCATTCCAATTGCGGCGAGCGTCATTCCTTGCCGCAGCATCAGCCGCAACACATCGCTGCGCTGCGCGCCCAGCGCCATGCGAATGCCGACTTCGCGCGTTCGCTGTGCCACCGAATACGACATCACGCCGTAAATGCCGATGGCCGCCAGCGTCAGCGCCAGCAATCCAAACGCCGTCAACAACGCCGCCACGGCGCGCGCCGGAAACAGCGACAGGTTCATGTGTTCGCGCAGCGTTTTGACGTCAGTGACAGGCAGATTGGCATCCATCTGGCGGATTTCGTTGCGAATCGCGCCAATCACGGTTTCGGGTTGGACGGTGGTGCGCACCAGCATGGTGTTGTAGGCAAGTTGATCGCCCAGCGGAAACCAGACGAAGGCGCGCGGCGATTCGCCAATGTTCCAGTATTTGCCGTCTTTGGCGACGCCGACAATCTGCCATGGCTTGCGCTCCGGCGAAGTGCGGAATTGTTTGCCCAGCGCGTTTTCCATCGGATTTGCGCCGGGGAAAAATTTGCGCGCGAAAGTTTCGTTGACCACGACCGAGCGCGTTTTTCCTTCCTGATCCTGTTCATTCAAATCGCGCCCGGCCAGCAAAGGCGTGCCGATGGTTTCAAAATATCGCAAACTGACATCGGCGTTCATCGCCGTTGGCGCGTTGGCGCCGCGTTCCTGCGGCTGGCCTTCGATCAAGATTGGCTGGCTGTTGTAATTCATACTGAGCGGCATGTAATCGGTAAACGAAGCGGATTGCACACCGGGCAGAGATTCGATGCGGCGGAGCAATTGTTTGCGCCAGGGCACGCCGTCTTCGGTTTTGTAACCTTGCAGGCTCAGGTCAAAAGACATCATCACTGCATTGTCAGGAGTGAAGCCGGGATTGAGCGTCTGCAGTTGCTGCAACGCGCGCAAGGTCAAGCCGGCAGCGACCAGTAGCAACAAGGAAACGGCAATTTGCGCCACCACCAGCGAACTACGCAGCCACGAACGGCGAACGCCCGATTGCGACACCACGTCTTTCAACGCGGAAACCAGATCAGTCCTGGTCGCTTGCAACGCCGGAACCAGCCCGAACAACACGCCGGTGACGACCGAAACCACCATCGAAAACACCAACACGCGCCAATCCACATGCAATTCAATCGTGATCGGAATATCAATCGGCGGTTTCAATCCGATCAAAACGTCAATGATCCAGCGCGCCAACATCACGCCGACCAAGCCGCCCGCCACGGCCAGCAGCACGCTTTCGGTCAGCAATTGGCGGATGATACGCGCGCGGCTGGCGCCGATGGACAAGCGAATGGCGATTTCCTTGCCGCGTTCGGCGGCGCGCGCCAGCAACAGGTTCGCCAGATTCGTGCAGGCGATCAACAAAACCAATCCGACCAGCCCCATCAGCGCGGCGGAAACGCCAAGCATCCCGCTGCGGATTTGCGGCAGAATGAATCCGGGCGGAATGACTTCATAACTCAGCCCTTCATTGTCATTGGGATATTCTTTGGCGAGTTGTGCGGCTTGGAGTTTCAAGGCCGCGTCGGCTTGCGCGGGACTGACCCCGGGGTTGAGCCGCCCGACCAGAAAGATGTTCTGCACGCCGCGCGCATCCAGATAATCGCTTTCCGGCTCGATCCATTTTTGCATGGCAAAGGGCACGAAGATTTCCGGCGTGTAAACGACTTCCGTGCCTTTGAATCCGGCAGGCGCGACGCCAATCACTTTGAACTGTTTGCCGTTGATCAGAATGTCGCTGTCCACGATGTTGGCATCGCCGCCAAAGCGCGTTTGCCAGAGCGAGTGACTGATGACCACAACCGGATGCGACAGCCGTGTTTTATCTTCTTCCGGCGAAAACGTTCGCCCACGAACCGGCTTGACGCCCAGCACGTCGAAGTAATTTCCCGAAACCAGATAGCCCCAGACTTTTTCGTTGTTGCCGTTCCGGCTCATGCTCATCGGCGCAAACCGGTACGCCAGCAAACCGGACAGCACGTTGTTGCGGTCACGCAGGTCAACATAATTCAGGTAAGAGTGCGCGGCCATCGCGCCTTCCTTGCCGACCGCCGCAATTGAAACAATTTGCTCCGGATTGGGAACCGGCAACGGACGAAACAACACCAAATTGACCAGACTGAAAATCGCCGTGTTGGCTCCAATGCCCAGCGCCAGCGACAAAATCGCCACCAGCGAAAACGCGGGGCTTTTCAACAAACGGCGAATTCCGAATCGAATGTCTTGCAACAAAGTTTCCATGTTCTCCTCCTCAACTGACACAACAATTCATTGGGCACACGTACCAAATCCTGTGCCTTGAACCGATTCAACGGTAAATTCACCTGCCAATGAAGTTGAGAGGGATTCGAGAATTGTGAAGGAAGAAGATTCTGTCCGCTTTTGGGAAGGGTTTTTCCCGCGATTGGCACATCAAAGCTCTGCCAGCAATTCAGCCAACGCGTTGCGCTCTCGCTGCGGCAGAAAATTCAGCGCCAAACCTCGACAACTAGCTTTCAAATGAGCCAGGAAAGCGGCGTCGCTTTCGGCTTGCCAGAGCAACTTGGCCAGGCCGCTCGTGTCGCCAACTTCAAAATAGCCGGGATAATCGTCGCCCAGCAGCCCGACGTTGCCGGGAATGCGCGACGCCAGCACGGGAATTCCAGCAACGATGGCTTCGGAAACGGCGTTGGCTCCGCCTTCCATCTTCGACGAATGCACACACAACTGGCTGGACAGCAGAATTTTCCGAACGCGCTCCGGCGGCAATTCGCCCAACCAGCGATACCGCGGATTGGCGTGCATTTCCCGTTCAGCGCCAACAGCCATTCGTTCATCCATCGCCGCTCCGACGTGGACAATTTCGACCCGCGATCTTTGCGGCAACAACCGGGCGGCTTTAGCAGCGCGAAACGGGTCTTTGACATCGCGCAAATGACCGATGACGCAGACCTGAAAATTTTGGGTTCGGGATTTCAGATTCTGGATTTGTTTGGATGGTGATACCGATTGGTAAATGACTCGCGTTTTGGCGTGAACGCGCGGCGGCAAATCGTCCAGCGCT
>JAEUQP010000723.1 GCA_016789645.1 Acidobacteriota bacterium
AAGTATTTCGATTTGTATCCGATGGAGAAAATCGCTGCGCCGAAATTTTCTCGGAGCGAATGGAACTCCATTCCCGAAGCGGCAACCTGGCTCAAAGACCCGCATTTCGGCGTCAATGAACAACAGCAGCGCGAAGCCATCAGGGCATATTACGCTTCGATCAGCTTTGTGGACGCCAATGTCGGACGCGTGCTGGATGCGCTCGACCGGTTGAAGCTGGCGGACAGCACCATCGTTATCTTTTGGAGCGATCACGGGTATTTGCTCGGCCAACACGGCCAGTGGATGAAGCAGAGTTTGTTTGAAGAATCGGCGCGGAATCCGCTGATTATCGCTGGCCCCGGTGTTGCCAAAGGCAAAGCTTCGCCGCGCACGGTCGAATTCGTGGATTTGTATCCGACCCTGGCCGAATTGTGCGGACTGAACAACGCGCCGAAAAATCTGGCTGGCCGCAGCCTTCGCCCGTTGCTGGCGAATCCAAAAGCCGCCTGGAATAAACCGGCCATCACGCAAGTGCAACGTGGCAGCGGGGAAAATCGGTTTATGGGATACAGCATTCGCACCGAACGCTGGCGGTACACCGAATGGGACGAAGGCCGAAAAGGCGTTGAGCTTTACGACGAATTCAATGATCCGCGCGAGTTGGCGAATCTGGCAAATGATTCCAGGCACGCCAAACTCGTCGCCGAATTGAAACTCTTGTTAAAAACATCACTGGCAACACGATAAACCAGCGATAAGTCAGCGATAAGTCAGCGATAAGTCAGCGATAAGTCTTTGATACAGAACGAAGATTTGCTGACCAAACCTTGTAATCGGCTCAACGTTCCACGTATCATCCGGTTCATCCGCTCGCTTCATTATTCCGCTGAGAAACCCGCTGGCAAGTGTTTAAGAAGGAGGATCGTTCATGGAAGTCATCAAGGAGAAAAGCTCGGAAATGCAATTTCTCCACCTGCGGGGTCGTCTGGATCACGAAAATGCTCAGGTGTTGGAAGAAAGCCTGAGCAAGCTCATCGAAAACGGTGCCAGGCAGTTGATCATTGATTGTTCCCAGATCGAATTCATCAACAATGCCGGGTTGCGTGTGTTGCTCGGTCTGGCCAAAAAGATTCTGGACCTGGAAGGACGAATCGCGCTTCATTCTCCCAGTTTGCAGGCCAAAGAGACGTTCGACCGTACCGGCTTTTCCATGGTTTCGCGCATTTACGACACACGCGAAGAAGCCATTGCCGGAATCGCCGGCTCCGGTTTGTTTTCCGCCTCGCGCGATGAGCGACACATCATCAGCAATTAACACCAAACCTGTTTTCATCATCTCGGAACCCGTAAGGTATGAACAAACCTGAATTACCGACAGTCGTCAGGGAACTGCCCAAAATCGGCATTGTGCTCGGAACCGGCGGGATCAAGGCAATGGCCAGTCTGGCGTTGTTCGAATTTCTGGCGGAGCAAAAGATTCCCGTGGATTTGATGGTCGGATGCAGTGGCGGCGCGCTGGCTTGTGCGATGATCGGATCCGGCTGCACTCCCAACGAAGTGCGGGAACTGGGAATGCAAAAGCTGCAGAAAAGCCTGTTTGCCCAATTTGATTATTCATCGCTGCTGGGCATTTTCAGTTCGCATCTGGGAACGTTCGACAAGACTTCCGGCATTTTGAAACCCGACCGTTGGCGAGGCGCGTTGCACGAGTATTTCGGCGACAAAAAGCTGGAACAGTTGCGACCGCGCACCTTGCTGCAAACGACCGACATTGACACTGGCGAAGGCGTCGTGCTGACCAAAGGGCCGCTGGCGGACGCAGTGTATGCGTCGTGCGCATTTTTCCCGGCGTTTCCTCCGGCCAAAATTGACGGGCGATACCTGGGCGACGGCATTTACAGTGCGCCGGTTCCCGTGGTCGAAGCCATCAAACGCAAAATGGACGTCATCATCGCCCTGGATTTCAAGGAAAAGGTTCGCACCGAACCCAAAGGCTTTTTCAGTTGTTTTTATCGCCACATTGACAACACCATGCGCACGCTGACGCGCAGCCAGATGTTTCTGTCCATTGAAATGCACCACCACGAAATCGTGATTATCGAAGTGGATTTCGATCACACGATCAATCCGTGGGATGTCCATGAACTGCCGGCAATCGTCGAATGCGGTCACAAAGCGATTGAACTGCACAAGTCGGCAATCCTGTCAGCCATTACAGGGTTTTCGAGAAGCAAGGCTCCTGTTGCAGAACAACCAGTCAGCAGCATTACAGATCCCAATGCCGGTTTTCGGCGTACCACGATTTTGCGAAATCCGGCTTCGGTCGAAAGCAAGAACTCCGGCTGAGCGGGTTACAGGCAGCGCAGGTTTTCCATCCTGCGCCAATCTTCTGCAATTCATTTCCCGGGCAGATTGGAAAATCTGCTCTCCACGCAAGGCCGTTTCCGGGAGGCACGAGTGGTCAAGATATTCGCCCTGTGGTTGATCCTGTTTCTGCCTATCGAACTGCATTGCCAGACGCCACCGAGTGTTGCTGGCGAAAAACTGACCCTTCAGCAAGCCATTGATCTGGCGTTGCGGCACAATCGTCTGGTCAATGTAGAACGGCTGGAAGTCGAAAAAGCCTCCGACAAGCTGGCCACGCTCGCCACGCGCCGATTGCCAGGATTCGATGTGTCCGTGATGGAATTTCAATGGTTCAAACCGCCGGAATTCCGTTTCAATCGCGGCGTCTTTGGCCAG
>JAEUQP010000745.1 GCA_016789645.1 Acidobacteriota bacterium
TTTTCTGGCTGGCGAATTTGCGGCTGACCGGCCAATGCGCTACAAAGCCGCCGCAATCGCAACCTTCTTGATCGCGAACAACACCTTTCTTCTGTTATGACAAACACTAACTCAACCCCTTTTCGCAAATTACGCTGGTGGATAGGCGGAATTCTCTTTCTTTCGACGGTCATCAATTACATTGATCGGCAGACGCTTTCTGTCCTGGCGCCTTACCTGAAAAAGGATTTTGGCTGGACGAACAGCGATTACGCCGATCTGGTGATCGCGTTTCGTATTGCGTATTCGCTCGGCCAGACGGTGTTTGGCCGTTTGTTGGACAGAATCGGCACGAGACAAGGGATGACGATTTCCGTCATTTGGTATTCGGTGGCTTCGATACTGACGGCGCTGGCCACTGGTTGGCGCAGCTTTGCCGGGTTCCGGTTTTTGCTGGGCGCGGGCGAATCGGGCAACTGGCCAGCCGCAACCAAAGCCGTGTCGGAATGGTTTCCCAAACGTGAACGCGGATGGGCGACAGCTTTGTTCGACAGCGGGTCTTCGATTGGCGGAGCGATTGCGCCGTTTCTGATTGCGCCGATTTACTTTCGCTGGGGATGGCGACCGGCGTTCATCATTCCCGGCTTGTTGGGATTTCTCTGGCTGATTGCGTGGCGAAAACTGTATCACTCCCCGGAATCGCATCCGCGCATTTCCCCTGAAGAGCGCGAAGAACTCTTGCGCGACAAACAAGAAGATCAAAACGAATCCGCCGCTTCACGACCAAGCTGGCAGCAATTGTTGCGATTGCCACAAACCTGGGGAACGATCATTGCGCGCGCGTTCACCGATCCAATCTGGTTTTTCATCGCCGACTGGTTTGCGATTTATCTGGTGGCGCGCGGCTTCAATGCCGAAACGGCGCTGTTCGCGTTCTGGATTCCGTTTTTGGCCGCCGATTTGGGCAATTTCTTTGGCGGCGGTGTGTCGAGCTGGTTAATCAAACGCGGTTGGCCGGTCGGACGGGCGCGCAAAGCTGTGGTGATTTTTGGCGCAGCGGGAATGACGCTGTTGATTCCAACGATCTTCACCAATAGTTTGTGGGCGATTGCAGCGTTATTTGCGGTTTCGACTTTTGCTTATGCTTCGTTTTCGACAATGGCGATTGTGCTGGCTCCTGATCTTTTCCGGAATGAAGCCGTCGCGACGGTCAGCGGGATGAGCGGAACCGCAGCCGGGCTGGGAACGATTGCCGCAACCAAGTTGATTGGCTATGTCGCCGATCATTATTCGTTCGCGCCGATCATGGTCGCAGCCAGTGTGATTCCGGTTGTCGGCGCGGTGCTGGTGTTGCTGTTGGTGCGAAATACAGAACAAAGCGGGCGCGGCATTCTTCGCCGAATTTGATGACTCAATTTGATGGCTCAAGAAGTTATGAAACCTTTGAAGATTGGCATTGCCGGAGTTCGTGGCATCGTCGGCGAAACGTTGACGCCGGAACTGGTCATCGCCTTCGCGCAGGCATTTGGCACGTATCTGGATTCGGGAAAAATCCTGATTTGCCGCGACACGCGAAGCTCCGGGCCGATGGTGCGCGCGGCTGTGGCGGCAGGATTGCTGGCTTCGCGATGCGAAGTCGTTGATCTGGGCATTTGCCCTACGCCGACCATGCAACTTGCAGTGGAACACTTTCACGCCGCCGGAGGCATTTCGATCACCGCCGGTCACAATCCGGCGCAGTGGAATGCGTTGAAATTCGTTCGCGGCGATGGGCTGTACCTGAACACGCGCCAGGCCGAAGAACTGCTGGACATTTTTCACCAGGGCGAATTTGCCAAAGCCGGTTGGGACACCATTCAAACCCACATCGAATCGCGTGATGCGATTGCATTTCATATCGAAGTTTTGAAACGAGCTTTTGATGTGGAAAGGATTCGCGCTCGCAAACTGACCGTGGCCGTGGATTGTTGCAACGGAGCTTGTGCGGTGCTCAGTCCGCGCTGGTTGGAAGAACTGGGCTGTCGCGTGTTGGCGATCAACGACGAAACAACCGCGCCGTTTCCGCACAATCCCGAACCGAAACGCGAAACCATGGCGCAGCTTCGCGCTGTCGTGAAAGCCGGGCACGCCGACATCGGGTTCGCTCACGATGCCGACGGCGAACGTCTGGCCATCGTCACCGATACCGGCGAAGCCCTGTCCGAAGAAATGACGCTCGCCATCGCCGCTGAAATCAAACTCCGCCAACAGCCGGGTGTTGTCGTCACACATCTTTCGACTTCGCGCAGCATCGAAACCATCGCCGCACGCCACCATTCCACTGTCATTCGTACACCTGTCGGCCAAGCCTACATTTCCGAAGCCATGCTGGAACACAACGCGGTGCTCGGCGGCGAAGGCAACGGCGCGGTGGCGATTCCCGCCATTCACGCGACCAATGATTCCGCCGCGACGATTGGCTTGATTCTGGAACATTTGGCAAAAACCGGCCAGAACATTTCCGAACTGGTCGCCACGTTGCCGCGCTTCACCATGTTGAAACACTACGTTCCCGTCGCGCCCAATTTGCTGTTTTCCGTGCTGAATGAAATTCGCGCCGAAGCCGAAACCGCCGGAGCCGATGACGTGGATTTGAGCGACGGCATCAAACTTTC
>JAEUQP010000764.1 GCA_016789645.1 Acidobacteriota bacterium
GGTTGGCGCAACGGCGAGCCGCAAGGGGAATGTATTGGCTGGGTTGATGGCAAAGACCTGTACTTGCAACCGGACACCGCTCACCGTCTGGCTCAGCAAATAGCCGCTGGCGGCGAAGGGCTGACCGTGTCGAGCCAGACGCTTTGGAAGCGGCTCAATGAAGCCGGGCTGCTGGCTTCGACTGACACGGCGCGAAACACAAACAAAGTCCGCCGAACCATCATCGGAAAATCTACTCCGGTGATTCATCTTCGGGCTGAATTTTTCGCCGAGTAGGGTCTAGTGGAGAAAACCCGACAAACCCGACATTTGGGCAAAAACGGCTTCAATGTCGGTTTTTCGTTGTCGGTTTTTTCGGGAAATCTGGCGAAAATGCCGAAAACGTAGCCGGAGAAGCTAAGTTTATTCAATGGTTTACCGGTCAATGTCGGTTTTGTCGGGTTTTCTTCACATAAGAGCGGTCTGGGAGAAATTCCGGGCGTTCGTTGTCGGGTAGGCTTCAAAAAGCCGACAACGAAACCCGACAAAAACCGACAAGGGAGGAAGGAAGGGCAAAATGGGAAACGAGACTTTGAGCGAAACTGAGAGACTTTCGGCCAAGCAACACCGTGCAATCGAGGCTTTGTTGAGCGAACCGACAACGCGCGCGGCTGCGGCTGCGGCGGATGTATCCGAAGCGACCATCTGGCGTTGGCTGGCGGAGCCGGAATTTTCCGCCGCGTATCGTGCGGCGCGTGGGCGGTTGCTGGAATCCACCTTGACGGCGTTGCAATCGGCCAGCGTGGATGCCGTGGTTTGTTTGCGCGAAATCCTGAACGACAAAACCGCGCAAGTGTCCGCTCGTGTCAGCGCCGCCAAGTCTGTTCTGGAACTCGGCCTGAAGGCGCGCGAAACGCTGGAAACTCAAGAACGCCTGGCTTACCTGGAAAAAGCATTGGAAATCAAAACCGCAAGGAGAACCGCATGACGACTGCAAGAAGACTTTCGGCGATGGAGCCGCTGATTGAATCCGAGCGAGAATTGCTTCGCTATAACCGGACAATTCTGCTGTCGGCCATTCCTGAAGCGATGGCGAAGCTCGGAAAGACCGAAGAAGAGGCGCGGCGGCTTTTGTTCATGGTCTGGTCGCCGGAAGAAGCGGCGCTGGTGGCGGATGATTGGGAAACCAACCCGCTGGCGCTGGAATTGCTCAAGAAGCTGAATCAGCCCAACGGACGGAAGAAGCTCATCGAAGCGGGTTTGCAACGAGGCGCGGATGCGTTTGGCTTGACCGTTGAAGATTGGATTTGCCTGCTCTGCCTTGAGCCTCGTAACTCTCTGGAGTCCAAGCTGGAATGGGTCAAGATTGCTTACGAGCGGAAATTTCCGGCAATTATGTTGAGGCTTCACGCCTATGAAGGCGAGGAAACGGAAGTTGCGGTCGCGTCACAGAACAGCAAACGAGCGCAAAAGCCTGGTCAGAAAAAGTAAAGCCGTCTTGCTGGAGTTGTATGATTTTTCTTGCGCCTTCCAACGACGCGGCTTAGACTCTGCGCGCCATCAAACGATGCTCCCCCGCGTCTTACCTGAAAGCCTCATTTCAGCCCCAAAAGGATTTCCCTCAATGAAACAGATACACCTTTTGCTTTGTGTATTTTTGGTCGGCTTTGCTCACTCATCATTGCTTGGCCAGCAGAAAAATACTTCCTCAACCGCAACACAGAATCCTGCCCCAACATCAGCAAACACACAGACGCTCAAACCTGCATTGGCGTTTGGTTTGCAGGATGGAACGCCCGTCAAATTACGCATTACCAGAAATCTTTCTTCCGCCGATGCGAAGGTCGGCGAAACTGTGGACTTTGAAGTGCTCGAAGATGTCAAAATCGGCGAAACGGTCATCATTCAGCGCGGCAGCATTGCTTGGGCTACCGTCACCGAAGCTCAGCCAAAAAGACGGATGGGGCGCGGCGGAAAGCTCAATGTAAACATTGATTCAGTCCGCCTTGCTTCTGGTGAGAAAGCTGCATTACGCGCAGTGAAAGATGCAGAAGGTGGCGGAAATACGGGTAAGATGACCGGAGCCATTGTTGCCACCAGCATCATTTTCTTTCCAGCCGCGCCGCTTTTTCTATTTGTGAAGGGAAAAGACATCACAATTCCGAAAGGCACAGAGATCACGGCGTATACCAATGGCGATTTTGAACTCAACCCGGCCAAGTTCATGGCTGGCGGCGCTGAAAAGGCTCCATCCAATGGCAATGTGCCTACTTCCACCAATGCCGATGCTGATACTGTCGGCGTGATTATCAAATCCACGCCAGACGGAGCCGAAATCACCATTGATGAAAAGTTTGTCGGCAACACCCCTTCGACATTGCGTTTGAAACCCGGCGATCACGTTATCTCAATCAGTAAATCCGGCTTCATTCTTTGGAAGCGCACAGTGACGCTGAGCCTCGGCAGCAGTATTACGGTTGATGCCACATTGGAGAAAAAGCAGTAGCTTTTCCATTGCTTTTTCCCAACGTTGCATCTTGATCTTGAAAGGACTTCTTCAGCATGAAACCTGCAATAAACTTCCACCTATTGTCTTTCATCACGATTACGCTCTTTTGTGCATCGGTGAGTGCTCAAACTCTCAAGGTGACAAGCAATCCGCCGGGTGCGACTGTTGAAATCAATGGCGTTGTCGTAGGAACAACCCCATACGAAGCGAAGGTTCCGGGCGGCTATTTCAAGAAAACAAAAACAGCATTTGGCAAGCGTCTCGAAAGCCAGCAATTTTGCCGAGTGTCTTTGAAAGGCTATGTCTCGAAAGAATTTGAGATGGCCAACGGCCCGATGGAATGGCGCAATTTGGAAGGAACCAATCTTGGTTTGTATTGGCTTTTCAAAACAGATGTTTTTCACGTTGATTTGGTGAAGATCACAGAAACATTTACCGGCTCAATAGAGGCTTCCACAAACGAAAAAACACCAGCGACAAACACTCGGTCTGAATTATCAACTGAGGAAATAGTACGCGTGGCAAGCCCTGCTGTGTTAAGGCTGAGCACTTCTGATGGCTTTGGGACAGGCTTTTTAGTAACCAGAACGGGAGTTATCGTGACCAATCGGCATGTGGTTGGAAGATATTCGAGCTTAAAAGCAAATGCGACTTCAGGTGAAGAATTTGAAGCCGTAGTTTTGTATGTTGATCCCAACCTTGATTTGGCGCTTCTCAAGGTTGATGGCAAAAATCTTCCCTATCTTCGGTTGGCCGCTCCATCAAGCGTTCGCGTAGGACAGTCTGTTGTCGCAATAGGCAATCCAGGAATGGGGCTTTCAAGCACTATCACAAAAGGAATTGTTAGTGCGATTGGTAAAGTTGACCAGTTAAGTAATTCGAGCGGAGCGCCTCTTCACGAATTGCGTACCCGATTCTTCGGAGATGCTACTTGGATTCAAACAGATGCGGCAATAAATGGCGGCAATAGCGGCGGGCCATTGCTAAATGCTTGGGGTGAGGTTGTTGGAGTAAACACAATGAGCGCAAATGGAAAAGAAGGGATCAACTTCGCTGTTAGCTCCGGGGATTTATTGAATCTCCTGGCACGGTTTTATCCGAATACTTCCACACAAAGTGCCCCACCAAAGCCAATTGCCCAAGCAAGCGTCGAAGCAAAAGAGGCAGGAACGGTCAGCATATCCTCCGATCCTGTCGGCGCGGAGATATTTGTTGACGGGAAGTTCGTCGGAAATGCCCCAGCAACTTTGAAGCTTTCACCTGGCGCACACAAGATCACCGTTAAAGCCACAGGGCGTTCGGATTGGGCGCGCGAATTGGAAGTGCTCAAAGACAGCCAGGTCAACTTGAAAGCTGTCTTGCCAGTTCAAGGCAAGCAGTGAAACGCCTATTCTCGTCCCGTAGAAAGTTGTACTTCAATGCATCCCCACACTTCTTCACTCCGACACTGCCACGTATGCGGAAAACAGACCAAGCCTGGCTTTCTCTTCTGCCCGCAATGTGGAACCGAATTGCCGACTGACGCTTCCGTTCTGCAACAGGCGTCAACACAGAGGCGCGCGAACAGAATCTCAAACACAACGATTGGTTTGATTGCATTGGGGATGCTGGTTTTTAGCATCTTGCTCTCGGTCATCACGCCAACCAATCAACAGGATTTCAGACAATCCACAACGCCAGACGGCTTTCCATCGGTTCTTGCTGAGCCGTCGCCAACGGCGGAAATCAGCCAGCCGAAGCCGGGGCAAAAAGCCAAAGCCTCTCAAACCAAACCAGCGCCAAGAGCAAAGAAGGAAGAGGTTGTCACCGATTTGCCTGAGCGTATTGTCACGGATTCACCGACAACCACCAGACGAAGCGGCTTCCTGACCGGGCCGCGTGGCGGTTGTTATTACATCAATCGTAATGGCAACAAGACCTATGTGGACAGGAGTCTTTGTGGCTCGTCGGACTCTTACCGTAGCTCAGCCTTCAGTCGAAGCGGTTACATCACTGGGCCGCGCGGCGGCTGCTACTACATCAATGGGAACGGAAACAAAACGTACGTGGATCGTAGTTTGTGCCGCTGACTTGTCGGCGGATTCGGCTTCAGATTGATGGGCGTTTTGAATTTCCTGCACGTGTGCGCTTTATTCCAAAAATCGAATTTCGCGCACACGTGCGGAAAATAGCCTAAGCGTTGCAATTAATGGACTTGCTCATCCGGCGGATTCTGTGCGCGAAAACTGAATTGCGTAACCGTTTCCGGCCAGATTCGATAGCTTCACCAGCGCGTCGGGATCGTCCAGCGTGACGTTGATGATGCTGTCTGTTAGGCGTTCGATCTGTTTGGCTTTCGGATGGTCAATCTCGCTGGCAAGGGATAAGACCTCAAACAGCGCGATTGGGACTTGCATTAATTCCGTGACCTTGCCGAACGGTTCTCGACAAGAAGCTGCTGATAAGTTGTTTTTTGAACGCGGCATATCTCGCTTTTCCTTTCGTGATGGATTTGAATCGTTTGTCGTCCACGCGGCTGACATAAACAGCCGGTTCCTGCTCGCCTTCTCGCCAGCGGATGCGGAACGCCCAAGTGTTTTTGCTGACCTTGACGTAATCCACGCGCATCGCCTGGCTGCCTGCTTTCCGTCGCCTGCCGCGCGTTGGCGGCTTTGGTTTGGCAGCGAAGGGCAGCACGTTTGCGGGCAACGGCTTGGACGGAAAATCGTCCATCGCTTCGGCTGGCGTCTGTTTGATTTCTGCCGGAACGATGAACGGTTGCGGTTGGGCGCGTGTGAGCGATTCAATGCGCGCCGGTTGAGTTTCCGCCGGTGTGACCGGCGGCGGGGCTACTGGCTCAACCGGCGCTGTCAGTTTCCCCGTTCATCCTTCACGATCTGGCCGCCTTGCCATGTAACGCGCGGCTTTGGTGTCGCCGAGTAGCTCGGTGAAGCGTTGACGGTTTGTGGCGGATTCACCGGCTGAACATCGCGGCCAACCATCCGTTCCCAACTGTCCGGGATGCTGTTTCGGTTGGCGTCTTCGTGCGGTTCGGAGAATGCCGAAATGCCAATGGCGACAAAGAACAAGCCAAAGGCAATCAGGGCAGGCCAGACGTACACGCCGCCCTTCATATAGTCGTCACCGAGAAAAGTGGTTGGCTTGATTTGGCTGGCCTGTTTAACCAACTCCGTCGTGGTCGTGGTGTCGGCGGGTTGCGCCGGTGTCGTGGCTGTTCCGGTTCTCAGCGTCCGGCTGGCCAGCGTGGTTGAGCCGGTTTGCCGTTTGACCGTAGCGGCGGCTTCGCCAGCGGCTTTGATGCGCGCGGCTTCGGTTTCGGCGTTGGCTTTGCCTTGCGCTTCAATCAGCTTGGTTTGCACGTCAACGGCGGTTTGGACGGCGTGCGTTTGTTGCGCTGTGCTGGAATCCAACTGCAACACAGCACCAGCATGAATAATCATCATCACGGCGATGACGCCATCCGCGATGTAACACCACACTTTCAGCGGAACGTGTTTGGCGTAAAAATGCCAGATGGCCAGGCCGATGGCGATCACATCAACGAGCGCAAGCCCGGCTTTGGCGAGCCATTGATAGTTGCTGACGATCTTTTCGTAATGTCCCCAGAGAACAGCAGTAGAGAAGAGAATGAGCAATCCCAGGACTACGAAACCAAAGATTGCCCGTTGATGACGGAAGGCGAGTTTGACTGCCATATTTGTTTTGTCCTTTCTTGTCGGAAAGGCCGGAAGCTGAGAGAATCAAATCACGCGATCTGTCTTCCAGCTTCCGGCTGGTGGATAGTTTCAAAGGGCTTGTCGGTGTTCACGCATCGGCAAGCCCTTCGCGTTTATGCAGAGGCAGCGGTCGGAAGTGTGATTTTCAGTAGCGCACAGTTCAATTTTGCGGTCGCGCTGGGCGAACCTGAAACGGCGCTTTGGGCTTCATTGAATGCCTCGGATTCGATGTCGTTTAGTAGGTTGGCGATACTGGCAGGGCATTGCGGGTGCTGCTGCAACTCGGTTGCTACTTCGGCAAAACGCGCAGCGACTTCTGCGAAAGGTTTTTCTTTGGCTTTAAGCATAGTGAGTGTTCCTTTGTCAGCTTGTCGGCAACGGCGCATCGCTGCCGGGTTTGTGGTGACGCCCGAATGCGCCGGACTATGCGATTACGCCGATTCTCTTTTCCACATGCACCGGCATCGAAAACCAATACTCCAAAAGCTCGATGGCAGCCACAGCCGGAGCGGCGGGCGCAACGACCCGCACAGCTTCACGGCGGGCTATCTCAATGCACTGGCGAGCCTGACGAATCCGGCCTTTCCGCATATCCTGCCGAAAATTCCGAATCCAGCGAGCGGCGCACTCGTTGGCGCTTTCCAAAACGGCAAGCTCTGCCTCTGTGGTGTCGCACGATGCAACGAACGAAGCGCGCTTGGCTGCGCAGTCCGGCCCAACGCCGAGAGCAATTGATTCGTTGTCTGTGAGTTTCTTTCCGCAGATTTGGCATTCGGAAGACTTCATCGTTTTCTCCAATTGCGGGGCGTTGCTCTTTGACGGGAAATAGCATATCACGCAAAAGTAAATAGTCAATCATAAAATATGTTGACGTGATTTATCTTCTGTGTATTATTGTGGTATAAAAAACCCAATGATTCTTATAAAGCTGAATGACATGGTTCGGGAGAAAGAGCGGACGCTTTATTGGCTCGCGCAAAATTCAGGCGTGCCATATGTGACGCTTTGGAACCTGAGCAAGAAAGAAACCCAACGAAGTATTGATCTGCCGGTTTTGAGCCGAATTTGTACCGCGCTCAATTGCAAGCCGGGAGATTTGCTTCAATACGTAGCTGATGCTGAAGACAAGGCGATTCTGACATTAGTCGAGAGCAAGGAAGCTAAAAGGAAGGTGTCGGTAGCGGAGAAGGCAGAAGCGAAGAAAGCCCGGAAGAAAGGAAGCGGGCAGTAAATGCCGTTTGAATGGCATACGAAGAAGGCCGATAGTAACT
>JAEUQP010000837.1 GCA_016789645.1 Acidobacteriota bacterium
TCAATCTCTCCGGCTTTGACCGGCAACCGATTGTCCGCTTTGGCGCCCGTCGTCGTCAGCGTGCTTTCAGCGACCAGCAAGCGGTTCATTTCGTTCGCGCCGTCGGTCAGCTTGCGCTTGCTCATGAAATCGCGCGCATACCGCAAAGCTCCGGGGCCACTGGTCAAAAAGTCTGCGTCGAGCGAAACCACCACATCGGCCTGATCAAATTTGTAAACGACGTTCGCCGGTTTGCCGCCCACGGTCGGCGCGCCCATTCGAGCGCCATCGCGTGTGTTCGGTTCGTAAGTCACCCATTTGGATTCGGGGAACGCTTTTTTGACCAGAGCCATCAACGACGCAAATGTCGGCGACGTGCTGTTTTCAGTCAGGATTCGCAATCCTTTGCCGCCTTTGGGCCGCTGCGCTTCGATCCACCCGGACAATTCATTCACAAAATCGCCCCAGGTGCGCGTATCGCCCAACTTCAACGCAGTCTGCGAACGGTCAGGATCGTACAAGCCCAGAATCGAAGCCTGAGCGAACACATCGGTCGCTCCCAAACTGCCCGGATGATCGGGATTGCCTTCGACTTTGGTCGGACGGCCTTCGTGCGCTTCGACCAGCAATCCGCTGGCGACTCCGCCGAGCGGCATGGCCGTCGCATAAAACTGCGGCTTTCCGGGAACCAGTCCTTCGGGAACTTTGACGTACGGAACGACCAGTTCTTTGGGTTGGCGCGTACAAGCGGTCAATCCGGCCATCGCCAGCGAAGCGCCCATCAACTTCATGAAGTTGCGGCGTCCATTCGAATCCAGCATGGACGGATCGGTTTCAGGAGCGTTCAGCGCGGGGAATTCGCGGTGCAGAAAGTCGCGGAACTTGTCGGTTCCGGCCAACTCTTCCAGACTGCGCCAGAATTCGCGGCCCGTCTTGCGACGAATCGCTTCGCGCACTGGCTCAAGGTCGTGATGATGATCTCGATGAGACATTGCTTTTGTAAGTTCACAGTCTCCGGTTACCAGTCACCAGTTTCCAGGGAAAACCGTCAGGCGGTCTGCTGGAAACTGGTAACTGTGAACTGGAAACTTATCTATGACAGGTTGAACAACTCGTCAGCACTTCTTTGGATTGGATGTTGTATTTCTTGGCAAGTTCAGCGCCTTTGACGTCCTGATCTTTCGGCGCAACCCATTCCATATTTGTGATGTCTTTTTGCTCGCGCAGTACCGCATTCGGATTGCGGTGACATTGCAGACACCATTCCATGTGCAGCGAAGCCTCGTTCCACATCAACGGCATCAGGTCCACGCGTCCATGACAGGTCGAACAGCCGACACCTTTGTTGACGTGAATACTATGGTTGAAATAGGCGAAATCAGGGAGGTCATGCACCTTCGTCCATTTGATCGGTTGGCCGGTTCGCCAGCTTTCGCGCACAATTTCCAGGTAAGGACTATTGGCGAATAACTGCGAATGGCAATTCATGCACGTTTTGGTCGCCGGTAACCCGGCGCTGGCAGCCGTTTCGACCGATGTGTGGCAATAGCGGCAATCAATCCCGTCGTCGCCGACGTGATGTTTGTGGGAAAACTGCACAGGTTGCTCTCGCGGTTGGAACGCTTGAGTGACATACGGGGTACGATTGAACTGAAGAACAATCATCAACCCGCCACCGGCGACCAGCAATCCAACGACGATGCTGAGCCGCGCAAGCGTATTCATTCCGCGGTGGAAGAGCTGTGGCATAACGAAGACCTCCACCTCGCAAAAACTTGTTGTAATTTGTGACCTAGACTTGCTTTATCTTCCCGAAGCTTGTGAATGTTCGGGTTTGTTTTGAAGTGAGGCCGCATATTCTCTGCTGCCTCCCAAATTGTCAAGACCTCCTCCAAAAGAGATCAAAAGTTTGTAAAAAAGTCCGAAGCCCTTTTCCCTGCCTCAACTGAAACGACCCGTTTCTCTGCGAGAATCTGATTGAGCGACTTTTGGGACACGCTTATACTGCGTGTCGTTCTGGCTAATGTTATTCGGTTGAACCCGATTTATGATTCAATCCTTTCGTGATAGGAGCAGTTCTTTATGCCAACCATTCAAATTGAGACCGAACAATTAGTGAACGCAGCCTTGCAATTGTCGCCGCCGGAATTGGAGCAATTGGTTGCCAGACTCCAACAACTGCGTCGCCAAACCAGCGTGCCTCGTCTTTCAGCCAAAGAATCGAAACTGTTACGCCAGATCAATCAAGGCGCACCTGCTGAATTACAACAACGGTTCGAAGCCCTTCGCAAAAAACGTCGCCGCGCCAAGCTCAGCCGACCAGAGCAACAGGAGTTACTGATGCTCACTCAACAAATGGAGCAATTGGATGTGGAGCGATTGCAGCGGTTGACGCAACTGGCCGAATTGCGACAGGTGTCTTTGCCCACACTGATGCAGCAACTGGGAATCGAACCGCCGGAGCCGGAATATGACTAAACCACTCAGCCGCGCCGCCCTGCGCCGGCTGGTGATTGGTCGTGCTCACGGGTGTTGCGAATACTGTTTGAGCCAGATGAGTTATTCGTCTCATTCGTTCGCAGTCGAACACATCACGCCGCGCGCACGAGGCGGTAAAACCATCGAAAGCAATCTGGCGCTGGCATGCCAGGGTTGCAACGAACACAAACATACGAAAATCAAAGCGCACGACCCGCTCACGGGTAAATTGGCGATCTTGTTTCATCCCCGCCGTCATCGTTGGACTGAGCACTTCACCTGGAGCGCCGATGCGTTGGAGATTATCGGCCTTACCCCTACCGGACGCGCGACCGTCGTTGCCTTTCAACTCAATCGTGCGGAAGTCGTCAATCTGCGCCGCATCCTGAGCGTGTTTGGCGAACATCCGCCCATGCATCAATTGCTTTCAGAATGATCACGCCCACTGACGCATTTCAGATAATGGAGAGAAGAGAAGCATGGCCGAAGAGTTCAATTACGACGTATTCCTGAGCCACAGCGTGAAAGACAAACCCATCGTCCGCGAACTGGCCGAACGGCTGCGGAAGGACGGTTTGAAAGTCTGGCTGGATGAATGGGTACTCAAACCCGGCGACCACGTCCAAGCCAAAGTCGAAGAAGGCTTGGAACAATCCCGCGTGCTGGTGCTGTGCATGTCAGCCAATGCCTTCGGCTCCGACTGGGCGCAGTTAGAAGCGGGCACCTTCCGGTTTCGCGATCCGATGAACCGGGAGCGCCGCTTCATTCCCCTGCGACTCGACGCGGCTCCCATCAAAGGCTCGCTGGCGCAATTTCATTATATTAATTGGTTTCCAGAAATTCAGAACAACGCATATGAAAAGCTGCTTGAAGCGTGTCGGCCACCAGACAAGCCGTTAGAGTTAGAGGCTGACCCACAATCAAGAATCACCGATAAGCTGCTTACAAAGCTTGAAATTAACAAACTCGTAAGCCACTACATAGGCGTCTACGGTGGCTATCTCGGTGACTTCAGCTACAAAAAACATTACGATTTTTACGTTGAACTTGATTTAGATATTGACCCAAACACTTATGAGGGGACAACGCGTGAGCGCTTTATCAAAATTTTATCGGAAGGCACACCAAGCGTGCAGGCTCGGATTCTGGAAGGAATTCTGAACAGATACCCGATTGGTTCCTCGGAACTTCGGACACATGAGCGACATGATGAAATCGCCGGATGGATTGCCCGGTTAAGAGCGTAATTCAATGTCAAATTAGCATAGGCAGCGGCAGCATAGGCAAACGGCTGTACCTGCAACTCAAATCAGGCGATTCCTATTTGACGACGCGCAAACGCGATGGAGCGGAAGTCTTCCAAATCAAAAACGAACGCTGGGCGCAGTATTGGCAGCAACAGGCGTATCCCGTGTTGCTGGTGATTCGCACTTCTGATGGCGAGATTCGCTGGATGGACGTGAGCGAGTATTTGCGAAACGCTCAACAACCTGCCAAACAGATTGTCTTCAGCGGCGAACGCTTCGACGTGATGAGCGTGCGACGATGGCGGGATGCGGCGTTGGGTGGCGCGCAGTAATTGAAGGCGAACCTGATTGACGCTCTGAGCCGAACTGCGTAGCATTGGCGCGACTCGACAAGCGGAGGTAAACGTATGGTTGCATCAATTCCCATCATCAATGTTGGCGACAGGCTGGCCAGCCTGCCCGAAGAACTTGAGCGCGAGCCAGGCGCGATTGCCGTGACCCGGAGCGGCGAACCTGTACTGGCGATCTTGTCCTGGGAGCTTTACGAATCAATCACAGAAACACTGGAAATTTTAGGCGATGAAGAACAGTTGGCGGCGCTGCGTCAGGGCATCAAAGACGCTGACGCAGGGCGGGCTATTCCCTGGGCACAAGCCAGACAGGAGCTCTGATTGTGCCATACCAAATCGAGATCAGCCCTTCAGCCTTGGAGATGTTGAAACAGATTCGGGATCGTCGAATACGCACAAAGATCATCGAACGCATTGATGGCTTGGCCGAAGAACCCGAAAAACAAGGCAAACCGCTCACCGCTGAGTTTGCCGGTTATCGCAGCCTTCGCGCAATCGGTCAACGTTACAGAATCATTTACCGACTCGATGGCGAAAGTGTCATCGTTACCGTCGTAGCTGTGGGAATCCGAAAAGAAGGCGACAAGAAAGACATTTACACGCTTGCCAAAAAACTCCTCCGCGCACGTTTACTTGACCCATACCCAACAGAACAACCAAATGCACTAACAATGCTGCAGTCTTTGGAGGAAAACCAACTGCCGGAAAGTTCCTTGCCTACGGCAGAGGAAATGGAAGCGCAGATTATGGAGGCGCGTGAATCGTGGGAGTAAATCCGATTTACGTCTATGAGGAACAACATGAAAGAACGCAACTTTCAGATGATTGAAACCAATGGCATACGGTTGCGCACCGTGGTCGAAGGCAAAGGGCCGTTGGTGATTTTGCTGCACGGATGGCCGCAGTGTTGGTATTTGTGGCGGCATCAGATTGATCCGCTGGTCGCCGCCGGCTTTCAAGTCGCCGTGCCGGATCAGCGTGGCTACGGCGGCAGCGATAAACCGGCGGAAATCGAAGCCTACAACATCATCGAATTGACCAACGATGTGGTGGGCATTGCCGATGCCTTGGGGCACGAACGCTTTATTGTC